>PHBS01000060.1 GCA_002841995.1 Chloroflexi bacterium HGW-Chloroflexi-8 | reverse complement strand
GATTGGTGGTGATTTTATGCGAGCTACCATTCTCCAGCGTGATGGCAAAGGAACACCAACACACGCATGTATGACCGGTTGTGTCATCCAATGTTCGAATGCATTTGCCGATGAAAGCGGCGAATTACTTGCTGCACCACTCGAATTTGAAACAATTGGGTTGTGTGGTTCAAATCTTGAAATCGTGTCATTGGATGAAATTGCGAAAATAAACCGTTTATGTAACGATTTCGGTCTTGATACCATTGAAGTTGGCGCAGCATTAGGTGTTTTGATGGAAGCAGCAGAAATGCAAGACATCCCTTCCAAATTCAATCGAACTGATTTACCAGTATTTGGAAGTAGTCTCAATGCCCTAAAAATTCTTTCTGAAATACCTTTAGGAACTGAACTGGCGAAACTGGTAGGAAATGGTGTGGTCTTCGCTGGTAATGCACTCGGGGTAAAACATATTCCTGCGGTGAAAGGACAAGCAATGAGTGCCTACGACCCCAGAGTTGTAAAAGGTACCGGGGTGACTTATGCCACGTCGCCGCAAGGAGCCGACCATACGGCCGGTTTGACAGTCTTCTTCCCGGTGGATCATCGTGATGCCAAAAACGCTGTAAATTTATCCAAACGTGCCCAATTACAAAGGGCTGCCTATGATGCATTAGGCCTATGTGCCTTTAATACCAGTGCGACCGGTCAACGACCAGATATTGTGTTAAATATGCTGCGAGGAGTCTATAATGTAGAACTGTCAGAAAATTGGATGGATCTCTTAGGGCGACGCGTGATTGATGTGGAGCGAGCCTTTAACAAGGCCGCAGGATTGACTAAAGAAGATGATCGAATTCCAAAGTATTTTACACAAGATGCATTAACACAACCATTGGAAAGTGTCTTTGATGTACTCGAATCTGAAATGGACACCATGTGGGATTCCTAAGCTTTAATCAAAAAATTGTCATATAAAAAGGTTTGTTAATTGTCAAATTCTTATGATGTGATCGTCATCGGTGGAGGATTTTTAGGGCTATCAAGTGCTTACGAGTTAGCCAAGAACAGTAGCCGGGTATTGCTTCTGGAATCGGGTGATATCGGCAGCGGAACCTCAGCGTCTTGTTCCGGCCGTGCGCAAGTATGTGAAGGCCACCTTGACCCGCTTAATATTCGCATGATCGTAGATGGTCTGGATCGGTTTAATGGACTTGAAGACGAGCTTGGGACAACTTTTGATTGGCGGAAAAGTGGAATATTATTGATCATCCGTACTCAGGATTCATGGAATCATTGGAAAGAAAGGGAAACAATACTTACTGCCGCCGGTATACCAACACAAGTAATTGATCGGGTTGCTTTACAGGAAGCTGAACCTAACATGAATACCTCCGGACTCTTGGGAGCAGTATATGCGATTGAAGGAATGCTCAATCCATTAAAGTTTTCACTCGCTTATGCTGATGCAGCCAGGCGTTCTGGAGCAGACATTAAAGGAAATTCACGTGTGACTGGATTCGAAATAAATCATGGTCGTATAACTGCTGTGAAAACAATAAACCGGACTTATTATTGTGATAAAGTTGCTGTGATGACGGGAGCTTGGGTTCCGGAGATTACCCGTATGGTAAATGTAGATCTTCCTATCCGGCACACACATGCAGAAGCTATTGTAACCGAGCCAATTCCCAAAATGATTTTTAACAATGTGGAAATCTCGGACTTTTATGAAACGATTCATGGTAAACAACGAGCAGTGGCAATTGGGGTTCATCCGGATTTGCATGGCTCAATTGATATTACGGAAGCAGTGACCAAAACCGACTCTTACGAGAGACATGTCAGCGCCTGGGGGATTACTTCGCTGTCTAAAGAATTGATTGAACTTTACCCTTTTCTTAACCGGGTGCGAGTCGTGAGAAGTTGGGGAAGACCCACCTGTTTTACTCCAGATGAGGAGCCAATCATTGGGTGGCTACCACAAATTGATAATATGTATGTGGCTGCAAGCCTGGTGGAGACCATAACGGTTATTCCGCTTTTGAGTGAATGGATGGCAAACACGATTCAAGGGCAAAATCCGCCATTCTCACTCGAGCAATTCTCACCCAACCGATATGTAAATGGATGGCAATGGGAATAAGCGCAATAGCTTGTTTTTTGGGCTGTCATCACAGAAAGCGTAAATAGACACTTGACATTTTAAGAATTTCATTGAAAATTGTTAAGTATAGATAAAATTAATTTCCTATTAGTTACTATCAATAAAAAGATTCGATCCCAAATAAGTATCCTACAAAAGAATAAGGAAATAATATGGAATTCACTGGTTATCTTGATTTCTGGTTTACTGACCGTCCATTGATTGAACGTGTTGAGCCATTTGCTAAGTTGGGAATAAAACGTTTAGATGTTTGGTGCTGGCGACTGATTGACATGGCTGGGTTATCTGCTGAATGCAAAAAGCATGGCAGCATCATCAATTCCACTTTTGACCATGATATGGGATCTTTGGCAGATCCAGCCGAAAACGAAAAAACCATCCGTACCTGGGCAGAAAGTCTTGAAATGGCAGAACGTTATGGGGTTGAGCATCTCTTCATTTTCTCGAATCAAATCGATATCGTTGATGGAAAAGAATGGACGAAACGTATTTCCGGGAATGTTGCCCCCACAGTACAATATGCAAATTTATTAAGCCAAACGGAAAAAATCCTTAAGATGGTCGAACAAACTAAGGTTGAGGTTTGGGTGGAAGCATTGAATATGTTCCCCATTCAGGGGGATGTATTGGTTCATGATCATGAGGTTGCAGCAGATTGGGTGCGAAGAATGAACCACCCTCAATTTCGATTGGCATTTGATTGTTATCACCAACAACGTACTGCTGGAAACCTTATGTATGGAATTGAAGCTTACTGGGGTCTTTACCCAACATTTCATATTGGAGATGTACCGACCCGACAAGAACCTGGTACTGGTGAAATAAATTTCCCGAATCTTGTCAAAAAATTAAAGTCCTTAGGTTTTGACGGATTGATTGGGATGGAATTTCGTCCATCGACAACCGAAGCAGAAGCATTTGAAAAAGTAAAGAATATTTTTCTTTCTTAATCATAAAAATACAATAACGGTTCTTAGCTTTCTTCCGGAAGGAGATAAAAAAAATGGAGATAAAAGGGAAAACTGCCCTTGTGACGGGAGGCGCGATCCGGGTTGGAAAGGCAATTTCGCTCGCTCTTGCTAAAGCTGGTGCAAATGTAGTCATTAATTACAGTTCAAATTCGCAAAAAGCAGCTGAAACCGTTCTCGAAATTGAAAAATTGGGGGTTTCCGCTCTGGCAATCCAGGCAAACATTGCAGATTGGGAACAAGTAAAAGCAATGTTCGATCAAATTCACAATAAGATGGGGAAAATTGATATTTTAGTAAACAACGCTTCTCCTTTTCTTAAGACACCTGTACCAACAGATTCAATGGACACATGGCACCTTGTAACCGGTGTTCAAATTGATGGCGCATTTTACGTTACCAATCTGGCTGCAAAAGACATGCTGGAAAAGAAAGCCGGCGCGATTGTCAATATTATCGATTTATCTGCCTGGGAAGCCTGGCCAAATCTGACCGCGCATGCTGTCGGTAAATCCGCTTTATTAACAATGACCCGACAATTCGCTTTAGAATTACACCCCTATGTCCGCGTTAACGCTATCGCGCCTGGTCCGGTTTTAGCTCCTCCGGATTATTCCGAGGAAAAAATAAAACGCACTGCAGAAAAAACCCTTCTTAACCGTTGGGGCTCAGCTGAAGATATATCAAAAACAGTAATCTTCCTGGTTGAATCGGATTACATCACGGCAGAATCGATTGCAGTTGATGGAGGTCAACGTTATGGCCATCGAAAATTAGAAGAAGGATAATGTTTTTTGGGTGTACGATTTTTTTCATACCCCCTCAAAATACCCGGAGTCAGAAGAGTTATAGAGACAATTATTTATTTTGATTTCAAACCAAAATAGCGGGAGGCAAAGCTTATTGATCAACCACCCAATAAGCCCGGTTTCAAAATATACAAATTTATATATATCGTGAATATTAACTTCCGCACATTAGAAAAACCAGGTGTTAATTGAAAGATGCAATTATTTTAAAAGGCATTTCAGCCATCATGATTGATATAGATGGCACATTATTAAACGGAAAACAACCATTACCAGGTATGGTTGAGTTTCTTAATTTTTTAACTAATAAATCTTTCAAATTCCTGATCATTTCAAACAACTCCACCAAAACACCTCAATTCTACCTGGAGAAATTTCGGAACTTTGGTGCGAATATCCTGATAAAAAATATATTAACTTGTTCAAGCGTAACAGCCTTTTATATTAAACAAAATTTCAAAGGACAAAAAGTATTTGTCATCGGAGAAAACGGTATTATCGAAGCTTTGAAAGAACAAGGTTTTGAAATCATCAATGATTTTTCTGAAGTAGCGGATTTTGTTGTCGTTGGTGGAGATCATTTTCTGACCTATGACAAAATAAAATATGCTAGCCTTCATTTACAGAATGGGGCAAAGTTCTTTGGAACCAATCCGGATGTTGCATCCCCTTCTGAAGAAGGTTTGATCCCTGAGTGTGGGACGAATATCGCTGCCGTCGAAGCAGCAAGTGGGAAAAAGGCTGTTGTGATTGGAAAACCTAATCAAATTATGTTTGATTGGGGAATTAAACAATTAGGCAGTCAGCCTTCTGAAACAGCCATCATCGGCGACCGCCTGGAAACCGACATTCTTGGTGGAAATCGAGCGGGTCTAAAAACCATTCTGGTTGAAACAGGTGTCGATCGTTCTGATTCAATCCATTTAAAAGATATTTATCCGGATTTGATTGTCAAGGATTTATTCGAATTGATAAAAACATGGGAAACACAACTCCAAAACAATCAACAAGAGATCGTTTCTTAAGAACGAAGGAAAAACAATGGAAAAAGCAGATATCTTATTATCACATGCATTAATAGTCACTCAGGATGCCAAAAGAACGATACTACCTGAGAGTTCCATTGTAATAAAAGACAACCGCATTTATACAATCGGTCCATCAGCATTGATTGATTCATCATTTGAAGCAGAAACAATCATTGACCTTCAAGGAAAAATTGTATTTCCAGGACTGATCAATACGCATGATCACCTTTTTCAGGTTGCCACAAAAGGTCTGGGCGAGGATATGGCGGTGCAGGATTGGGTTACGGTGGTTACCGCCCCAACTGCTTCCAATATAACGCCTGAGGAAATGTATTTCGTTTGTTTGAATGGCTGTTTGGAATTGATTCACAGTGGTGTTACGTCGGTCATAGACATGAACTATATGGCATATACATTTGGCCTTCATGATGAAAATATCCATGCGATAAAAGATAGTGGTTTGCGTGGACGATATACCAGCATTATTTCAGATTACGGGCTGATGTATGGTGTGCCGCAATCTCTGATTCGCCCAACCGATTGGTTTATTGATCAATATGAGCAGCTGGTTTCAAAATATCCACCAAATGAACGAATGGCAGTCTGGGTGGCGGTAGGTGCCCCATGGACAGTAACCGGCGAAGGGCTTGATCAGTCATTAGCATTTTCCAAACGAACGGGCACACCAATGGTAATGCATATTGGTGAGAATTGGGTCGATAATCACTGCAGTCTGGATCGTTTTGGGATGAATTCCGTACCCTACCTGGAAAAAATTGGCTTTCTCAGACCCGAATTACTGGCAATTCATTGTGTTACATTAAATGACGAGGATATCGCTCTTTTTGTGAAAAATGATGTGCGTGTCTCTTACAATCCAGTCAGTAATATGTATTTGGGTTCTGGAATTCCACCTATGATGAAGATCCAAAAAGCTGGATTGACCATCGGGTTGGGTGTGGATGGTGCTGGAAGCAATAACTCACAGGACATGATCGAGACTTTGAAAGTAGCAGCTTTACTCCAAAAAGTTGCAGCTGGTGATGCCTCTGTTGTCAATGCTCAACAAATCCTTGATTGGGCTACTTTGGGCGGTGCAAAAATATTAGGTCTGGAAAACGAAATTGGTTCAATTGAAATAGGAAAAATTGCGGATCTATTTGTTATTGCACCCAATTCACCAAAAGTTGTTCCGATTCACGATCCGGTTGCGACACTTGTTTATTCCTGCGGACAGGAAAATGTTGAAATGACCATTGCCAATGGAAAAATCCTGATGAAGGATAAAATCATTCAACACTTCAATGAAAAAGATATTGTTAAAAAATGTCAGGATATAAGTCTGGACCTGGCAGATCGATGTGGATCAAATTCCAAAGTAAAACGATCCTGGAAAGGAAACACAGCATGAGAGGACTAAAAGGTCGGATTGCATGCATCACTGGTGCTGCACAAGGCATTGGTCAGGAAATTTGCATACGTCTGGCAGAAGAAGGAGCCATAATCATTGCCCTGGATATTCTGGATACGAAATCTACCGTCAATCGATGCCGTGAAAAAGGTGGACATGCCAGGGGTTTTGTTTTTGATGTTACCAACAAAAATCAAATTCATCGTGTTGTTCAGGAAATTGGCGAACAATTTGAAAGAATTGATATTTGGGTTAATAATGCCGGTGTATTTGATAACACCGCTACCGTAGCATTAAGTGAACAAAAGTGGGATCAGATCAGTGATATCAACTACAAAGCCATGTTTTTGTGTGCCCAGCCGGTCATACCTTTGATGCAAAAGAATAATTGGGGAAGGTTTATAAATCTCTCATCCATGGCTGGGAAAATGGCTTATTCGGAAGAAATCGCATATTGCTCCACAAAAGCGGCTGTATTAGGGCTGACCCGCGCTTTGGCAGTCGAATTAGGTTGTCATGGGATCACCGCAAACGCCATTTGTCCGGGTCCAATTCAAACTGACATGCTGAAAAATACATATCAACATCTAGCCGATATTAATGGGGTCACTTTAGAAGAATGGAGTGCCGATATTCTTAAAACAATTCCAGCTGGAAGGTTTGGTAAACCTGCAGATGTGGCGGCTTTGGTTGCATTTCTAGCTTCAGATGATGCAGGATTTATTAATGGCCAGGCCATCAACATTGATGGTGGCCTCGTTTTTTATTAAGTTAATCAAATTACTATATTGTGTAAACAAATTTTAATTATCAAAAGTACAAATAGTAGAAAAACCAGTTTCAATAAAAAAAATGACGGATCAAAATTTCGATTTTTTAATAATAGGTGGCGGTCTTGCCGGGTGTGCACTGGCATATTATTTGGTTAAAACAGGTGCCAGTGTTTTATTGCTTGAAGCAAAATCAATCTGTAGTGGTACCTCTGCAGCTTGTGCTGGCCGTGCCCAAATAATTGAAAGTGAAACAATTGATTATTTGAAGATGGTAATTAATGGATATTCCAATTTGCCTAATTTAGGGCAAGAACTCGAAACTGATTTGGATTGGGAAACACGCGGTCACTTAACCCTGATCGCTAATCAAGAACAATGGACAGCTAATGAGCAATTGGTGTTGAACTTAAATAGACTTGATATTCCTGCCAAAATGATGGACGCTAAAGAATTGTTAAAAATCGAACCCAATATCAACACAAAAAATTGTCTTGGAGCAGCATTTTCACAGGAAGGACATCTCAATTCCTTTAAATTATGTTTTGGGTTTGCCCACGCAGCAAAAAAAAAGGGAGCAAAGTTCCTGATCAATTCGAGGGTTACTGGTTTTATACGAAAAGGAACCAGGATTATTGGACTTCAGGTCGGACAATCCAACTATTATGGAGATTCCATCCTGCTTGCAACAGGTGCCTGGACAGCCCAAATTGCTGAAATGATCGGACAGGCCGTCCCGATTCTTCATACACATGCGGAAGCGATTGTTTGTGAACCGATCCCAAAAATCATAAACCATCACATCGGAGTTAGTGGTTTTTATGAAACCGTACATGGAAGCCAGCGATCCGTTACGCTCGGTGTTGGTCAACATTCTAATGGAAGTCTGATAATCTCCAATGCAATCCAACCAGAAGAAAGGATCAATCTTAGAAGTTCGAGTTGGGGAATGCCAGCCATCGTCGAAGCTTTTCTAAACATATTCCCGCAACTGGGAAATCTACGTGTCCTAAGAACATGGGCTGCACCCAGTCCATTTTCAGCGGATCATTTACCAATAATAGGCAGACTTCCCGATTTCGATAATGTTTTTATTGCGGCTGGATTTCACCTGGCAATACCAACCATCCCTCTTTTAGCAGAAGAAATCGCGAAATCATTAACGGAATTAGATTTCAGGGAATCTTCCTTGCTGAGTCCGTTTTCTCCAAATCGATTCCTGCAGAATGCTTACAACCCGGGATGAAAACCATGAATAACGCTTCTTTTGATGCAATTGTAGTTGGTGCAGGATATATTGGAAGCTCAATAGCGTATCATCTTTGCTCCGCTGGTTTGAAGACAGCTATTTTTGACCAGGGTTCAATTGCTGCTGGTGCATCTGCTGCGAATTTCGGAAATATCCAAATCCAGGATATGGAACTCGACAAAAGCGTGGAATTAATCAAATTGGGAAGAACCTTTTTTTCTACGCTGGAAAATGAATTGGATTGGAAGATTGGATTAAGAAAAATAGGTGGATTACTCCCAATTGAAAACGAAAATCAATGGAACGTGCTTTCGGACAGAAAAGACGCCTTAAATAAAATTGGAATTCCTTCGGAAATCATTCCAGGAAGTCTATTAAAGGATATTGAGCCATACTTAGACTCCAGTATATTGTTAGGTGGACTTTACCATGAATTTGAAGGGCAAGTCGACCCATTCCAATTGATATGGGCGTATCTTTATCGGGCAAAACAAAAGGGGCTTACGGAGTTTTTTCACACTCAAGTTACCGGGTTTGACATTGAACATGACAAAATTCAAGGAATTCACACCTCTAAAGGCGATTTTGTCTCAAAAAACGTGATTTTATGTACTGGCGCTTTTACCAGGAGATTGGGAAATTCGATTGGAAAGAATTGGAATGTACATTATGTTATGGGTCAATCCATGGTCACTGAACCAGTTGATTTTATTTTGAGAAATCACTTAGCCTCTGCGGCTTTTTTTGAAGAAAGCGCTGAGGTAGAAAAGGGAACCCTCATCGCGAACATGGCAATCAGCCAATCCGTTCATGGGAATATTCTCATTGGAGAATCCATGTACGAATCAGATCAATATCCAACCAGCGTACCAGGTAAATCTTTACCAGCGATCTCAAGCTGTTGGGTAAAGTACTTCCCGAGATTAGAAAATCTACGGATTCTGAGAAGCTGGTCCGCTCCTGTGGCAGACGTAAGAGATGGGTTGCCAATGCTTGGCCCTATCGATAATATCGTTGGCTTATATTTGGCAACTGCATTTCGATCAACTGTGATCATTACCCCCCTTGTTGGAAAAACCATGACCCAATTGATCACGATGGGAAAAAGTGAATTAAACATAGAAAGTTTTTTACCGGAAAGGCATTTTTAATGAAGCGAATAATTGAAGGTAGTCCCCTAATTCCAAAAATAGAACGTGGTAAGAAAATCCAGGTGATTGTTGATGATAAACGGATTGAGGCTTTTGAAGGTGAGACTGTTGCAGCTGCGTTACTCACAGCCGGCATAACGACATTTCGTCATAGTCAAAAGAACAAAGAACCCAGAGGTCTATATTGCGGAATGGGAATATGTTATGAATGTCTGGTCACAATCAATGGTGTCCATGCCCAACGTGCTTGTATCACAACCATAAAAGATGGAATGAGAATTGAGACTTGCAAGGAGTTGAAATTATGATTGGTTCCTATGAACTTGCAGTCATTGGCGCTGGTCCAGCCGGAATGAAAGCAGCCATCACTGCATCACAAGACGGGGTCCGTACTGTTGTTATTGATAGCTTTTTGCAACCCGGCGGTCAATATTTTATGCAGGCTCCTGTGGAGTACAAACCCCTTGGTCAAACTCAAACTGAGAAGACAGGCAAAGAATTAATTCAACAATTTTCTTCAAGTCCATTAACAATTTTCAAGGGCACATTAACCTGGGGAATTTTTAAGGAAGAAAACGAGGAAGAATGGCTAATTGCACTTTTTGGCGATTCCGAGACGAAATTTATCCGGTCCAAGAATATTGTTCTGGCAACCGGTGCTTATGACACACCAATTGCTTTTCCCGGATGGACATTGCCAGGTGTAATAACCTGTGGAGCAGCCTTGATTCTTCTCAAATCACATCGAATAGCCCCCGGAACACGAGCTATCGTCACTGGTACCGGACCATTAATCCTTTCCGTAAGTGCGCACTTGCTTGAAGCAGGTGTTAATGTGTTGGCAATATGCGAGTCAAATACTATTTTACCGAAGGGAATTGGTCATGCGCCAACCATGCTATCACACATGCATCGCCTCAAAGAAGGCGCAAAATATATGAATGTGATATTGAAGAATAAAGCACCCTATAAGACTGGTTGGTCGATAAATCGTGCAGAAGGAAATGATCACGTCGAAAAAGCGTTTATATCCAAAGTAGACAAAAAAGGAATCCCTTTTCTGGCTTCACAGGTCGAACATCAAGTCGATTTGGTAGTGAGCGGGTACAGCCTTACACCAAATACTGGATTGGCACGAATGATCGGTTGTGAAATGGATTATCAGGCGGATAGAGGTGGCTGGGTGCCAAGCAGAAATGAAAAGATGCAATCTTCTATTTCTGGAATTTTCATTGTGGGAGATGGAGCTGGTATCGGTGGTGCAGAGAATGCGGAGATTGAAGGTCAAATCGCTGGAAACGAAATCGCTCTCCGCACAGGACATATAAACCTTAAAACTGGGCAGGAAAGATTCCAGGAATTGCAACCACGTTTACGAAATCAGAAGCGATTCGGAAAACTTTATGGCGATTTATTTACTCCAAAGCCTGGTCTTATATCTTTGGCCAATGACGACACAATTCTTTGTCGCTGTGAAGAAGTAACACTTGGAGAAGTTAAAAAAGCAGTAGCAATGGGTGCAAAAACCATCGGAGAGGTAAAAATGATCACACGAAGTGGGATGGGTAACTGCCAGGGGAGAATGTGTGAGCATTCAATCACAGGTGCAATCGTTAAAGCGCTCTCCGCAGAACTTGCCACCTTTAAAACAGTTGGCTTCAATTCAATTCGTCCGCCTTTACACCCACTACCGGTCAATTTTCTGGCTGAAGTACAAAAAGAATTAGATGTAACAGAATAAATTAGATCCTTTAATTATTTAGTCATTAAGATTACACCGGAAATGATCAGGATTGTTTAGGAGAAACATGACAATTACAAAAGAACATTTGCTAAAAGTCTATCAAGATATGGTTCTTATTCGTAGATTTGAAGAGGTCGTCGAAAAATATTCGAAAAATGGAACCATTCCTGGATTTATCCATCTCAGCATTGGTCAGGAAGCTGCCCAAGCTGGTGTTATCGACACCTTGAAAGAAACGGATTATAAGTTCCCCGATCATCGAGGCCATGGTGCCATCGTT
Organism: Chloroflexi bacterium HGW-Chloroflexi-8; assembly: GCA_002841995.1. Taxonomy (GTDB): domain Bacteria; phylum Chloroflexota; class Anaerolineae; order Anaerolineales; family Anaerolineaceae; genus UBA6170. The sequence continues at coordinate 9,015 of PHBS01000060.1, read as the reverse complement.
TTATCAAGTCGCCCGGAAGATCGAAAGACGATTATGGCAGAAATATTTGGTAAGAAAACGGGAATCAATGGTGGGCGAGGAGGTTCCATGCACATCAATGATTTAAAAGTAAGGAATATGGGATTCAATGGCATTCAAGGTTCGACGGTTGTCACCAGTCTGGGGACAGCATTTGCATCTTTTTATAACCACACGGATGATGTTACGGTTGTTTTTATGGGTGATGGAACTTTGGGGGAAGGCACCTGTCATGAAAGCATGAATATGGCAGCCACCTGGAAATTGCCTTTAATTTATGTTTTGATTAACAATCAATACGCAATTTCAACCAAGTACACCGAATCGCATCCTCAAGAATATTTAGCAGATTGGGCAAAGGGATACCTGGTCCCATCGGAAACGATAGATGGCAATGATATCGAGGTGGTGATCGAATCCACACAAAAAGCAATCGAAAGGGCGAGAAAAGGTGAAGGGCCAACCTTAATTGAAATGATGACCTATCGCTGGCAAGGTCATTTTTCTGGAGATCCGGCGGCGTATCGACCGCAAGGAGAATTGGAAAGCTGGAAAGAAAAATGCCCCATTAAACAAACCAAATCAAAATTAATGAATATTTATGGAATTTCTGAATTGGATCTTGATCTCATTCAACGGAAAACAGAGGATGAAGTAGAAGGTTACTTACAATTCTCATTAGCAAGTCCCTGGCCTTCTACAGATGATGCGACCTCCTGGGTTTATTCTGATATTTCGGTGGAGGGCAGGAAATGAACAGAACAATCACTTTTGCCAAAGCAATAAATGAAGCGATCCATCAGGAAATGGATCGGGATGAAAAAGTATTTATTATTGGTGAAGATGTTGCAAAAATGGGTGGCGACTTTGGAATTACATCCGGGATTTGGAAAAAATGGCCGCACCGAGCATTTGACACAGCACTGTCTGAATCTGCAATTATTGGTTTATCTTGTGGCGCAGCCTTATGTGGATTGCGCCCGGTAGCTGAGTTAATGTTTGCAGATTTTATTGGCGTTTGTTACGACCAAATTGTGAATAACGCTGCCAAATTATGTTATATGTTTGAAGGGAAAGCCAGCGCTCAAATTGTTGTGCGTGCCGTCACTGGTGGTGGAATTCGCTGTGCTTATCACCATTCACAATGTATTGAACCTTGGTTAATGAATATTCCAGGATTAGTCGTTGTTGCTCCTGCAACCCCATACGAAGCTAAAGGATTACTTGTTTCCGCAATTCGCAGTAATAATCCTGTAATTTTCCTCGAACATAAAGGATTGTATAACAAAAAAGGTGATGTTCCTGAAGAGCTTTACGATTTACCTTTGTATGAATCTAAAGTAGTCAGAAAAGGAAATGATATAACCCTCGTTGCAGCCATGAGCATGGTGGATTTTGCGCTACGTGCTGCTGAAGATCTTTCCAAAGAAGGCGTTTCATGTGAAATTATCAATCCGTTAACCCTTTTCCCATTAGATAAAGAGACAATTATCAATTCGGTGGCTAAAACTGGCAGGTTGGTCATCATTCAGGAAGGTCCTAAGTTTATGGGTTATGCAGCAGAAATTGGTTCGATGGTCTATGAGGATATTTTTGAATATTTGAAAGCACCTATGAAAAGAGTCACTTCTTTAGACACACCGATGCCTTTTTCACCAGGCTTGGAAGATTATGTTATGCCACAATACGCTGATGTGAAAAAAGCGTGTTCAGAAGTGATGAGTTTTTAAATCGGAGGAAAAATGGCACATACGGTTGTCATGCCTCGTTATGGGGCGACTATGGAAGAAGGATCTGTCACTTACTGGGCTGTTAAGATAGGTGATTACGTCAACAAAGGTGACCTATTAGGCGAAATTGAAAGCGAAAAATTATCGAACGAGCTTTTTTCCGAAGAATCCGGTTTAATCTTAAGAATTATGGTGGAAGCTGGCATTATGACACCATGCGGTACCCCTATTTTGATAATTGGCACACCCGAAGAAATGAGTTCTGATAATTCAAAAATTGGTTCACCTACTGAATACCTCTCAAATAATGTAAATAAACCGATTCCATTCGACGCATCTACTGATTTAAAATATAGCGAACAGCCCGTCACTTCGGCGATTACTCCCAAAGCATTACAACTTGCAAAGGAAAATAATGTTGATTATTCAAAAATAATTGGTACTGGGCGTTTCAATATGATCACCCGCGAAGATATTCAGAATTTTCTCAAAAATAACCAAATCCCCGATCATATTATGAAGAGAGAGCAGGCGATATCCCCAATAATTTCACAAAACATGACACAAATGCAAATATCCATCAGGAAGACACTTTCCAAGAGCCTTCACGAAACCATGCAGACGACAATTTCATTTGATTTGAATGTTCAAAACATCTTAAATGTTCATAATCAATTCAAAAACAAGTTCCATTCAGATGCCAAGCATCCCACTATAACTGTGATCTTTATAAAAATTGTTGCTCAGGCTTTACTTGAACACCCAAAATTACGTACTACAATACAAGATGATCGTTTTGTGACTAAAAATGAAATCAATATTGGGGTTGTCATTGATATTCCTGATGGCTTGGTGGTACCCAACATAAAACATGCAGATCAAAAAAGCATACCCGAAATTGCTGTAGAATTTCATGATCTTGTTCAAAAAGCACGTCGAAATGAACTCACAGAGGATGAGGTCTCAGGCGGCACTTTTACTTTGTCAAACCTGGGTGTGTATGGAATCAAATACTTTAATCCATTCCTATATCCAGGTGAATGTGGAATGCTTGGTATCGGCGCTTTGCAAGAAGTTACTCAGGTCGTTAATAACGGGATTTTTATAAAACCGGTCATTAATATTAATCTCACATATGATCACGGTGTGTTAACAGGCGTTCCTGCAGCTCAATTTATAAATACAATTCAACGTATCGCAAATGAAATTGAATAATATCTGAAACGATAACTTTAAATTTTATTGATCATAAATGACTAAAATATCAATCTTTGATTCACTAAAAAACTGGTGGAGTAATACTGCAAATAATTACCAGCTCTTCATCACTGATCGAACCAAATTCATTTAAAAGATCACCATCAAAATAAATCGTATCTCCAGGATCTAATATATATTTCTGTTCCGAAACTGTAATTTGCATTACCCCCGAGATTATATGCATCCATTGTTCAGTTGATTTAGACAATGTCATTGCAATCCGTTTTGCAAAGGGCTTCATTCGTATGATCATTGCCATCATCTGCCGTGAAAAATCAGGGGTTAATAAGTCATAACCCATATTTGAATCCGGAAAAAATACTTTTGGACGTTCATTGGCTTTGACAACCAAACCCCCGGGCGTATTATTGATCAGATAAAACATAGGAACCTTAAGTGCTGCAGCAATACTCTGCAGTGAATTTAGAGAAGGTGAGACCTGATCATTTTCAATTTGGCTTAAGAAACCCGCCGTTAGACCTGAAAGATCACCTAATTCTCTCAGGCTCAAGCCAATTTCTTTTCGTCTTTCATTTACTTTTTTCCCGATATTCATTACAAATTCCTGGAGTGATTGATGTACAGCTTTAATGCAATATCTTTTTTATCATCAAGCTGTACATCAATTTTTTTCATATTAATAAATATTTTCTACAATAATTGTCAACTTTCAAATAATGCAAAATCGACTTTACGACATTACTAAGCCACCATCAACTTCGATGGCCTGACCGGTTAAATAGCGTGAATCTTCTGAAGCCAAAAAGGCAATAACACCGGCAATTTCCCATGGTTCTGCCAGACGTTTCATCGGGCAATCATTCGCGCGCATTTGTAACCATTCCTCGCCTGTTTTGCCATCCAAAGCACCAACTTTACCTGCAACGCCACGAACCATATCTGTAAGTGTATTTCCCGGGCAGACAGCATTGGCAGTGGCACCATAAGGGGCTAATTCCATAGCAACGGAACGAGTGAGGCCAATCACACCGCTTTTTGAAGCAGAATATTCTGCTGAAGCTACCCAACTTGTCTTCCCCGCCATCGAGGATAAATTGATGATGCTACCAGATTTTTGTGCGATCATAATCGGGACAACAGCCTGGTTGGTAAGAAAAACACCGGTCAGGTTTATATCGATGGTTCGCTGCCAAGTTTTAAATTCAACTTCAGCTAATGGTGCACCTGTATAAATTCCCGCCGATCCAACCAATACATCAATACGACCCCATTTTTCCATGACAGTGGAGACGACCTTCTTGATATCTTCAGGACTGGTTACATTACAATGCAAAGCAAGCGCTTCAGTGCCCATTTCACGTACTTCCTGCGCAACTGCTTCATTCTGTTGGTCAGTTACATCCAGACATACAACAAATGCTCCTTCCTGGGCAAATCGTTGAGCACATGCTTTTCCAATTCCATTCGCTGCGCCAGTAATTAAAACGACCTTACTCTCAAATCTTTTCATTTTTTCACCTTTTCATTTCATCCATTTAAGATTTTCATTGCTTCGTCAACGGAAACATTTTCATGAATTAAAGCAGCGACTGCCGCCGTCATTGCGTAAGGGTCATCAGCCTGGAAAATATTCCTTCCAACTGCGACACCCTTTGCACCAACATCCAGGGCACTGCGAATCTTCTCTAACATAATCCGCTCACTACCCTTTTTTGCACCACCCAAAATAACAGCTGGGACATAACAGGTGGATGTGACAACTTCAAAACCATCTGCATAGGGGATTTTAACCCAATCTGAACCTAATTCTGCTCCGATACGGGCAGCGATTGAAATACTTTCAGCTGTACGCATATGATCTGGACTGTCAAAACCACCGGGAACCATTTCGCCCATCACAGGTACACCCCACTTATGAGCATCGCCAATGATTTTTGCTAATGTCCTCATTGATTCTTCTTCGTCCGGGGATCCAGGGAAGGCAGAAACAGCAACTGCATCTGCTCCAATTCGAATTGCGTCTTCAATGTTATAGAATTGAGAACCAACCCCCATTTTCCCTAATTTGGTCCCCCCGCCATCCATTCGTAAAATTAAACCAAGAGGTTCAATTTCTTTGGCGAAACGAAGAGCTGTGCCGTATGTGGTCAAAATTGCATCTGCCCCACCTTTGACAATCTTCTTTAGTGTCTCAGCCGGCTGTTCCATTCCCTTTGCAGGACCATCAATCATGCCGTGATCGAAAGCAACAATAAATGCCCGTCCGTCCGGACGGAAAATGTGGTTTAAACGACGTTCTACCATTTTAAGATATCCTCTCAAACATTTCAGGTGTGATTTGGTAAACAGCAGGTTCGCCAGCAAAAAACCGACGTAATTCTTCCACTGCTAATTCGCCCATTTGGTTGCAGTTTTCAATACAACCAGCAATATGAGGTGTAATTACAACATTAGGCAACGATCTCAAAGGACTTTCCAGGGAAGGTGGCTCCGGATCAGTTACATCCAAAAAAGCAAAGAAACGCCCTTTGCTTAATTCAGAGATTAAAGCCTGCTCCTCAATCAGAGTTCCTCGCCCGGTATTGATGATCAAAGCATCATCCTTCATCATTGCCAAACCTTGCGCATTCAATAAATGGAAGGTACTTTTATTTGATGGAGCATGCAATGAAACAACATCTGATCTTGTTAGTAAATCTTCAAGTTCAACTTTTTCGGCGCCTAATTTCATTGCATCTTCCGTATTAATATATGGGTCATAAAGTAAAATTTTTGGACCAAATGGTTTTAACAGTTCAATTACATGACGGCCAACATTACTGGCTCCGATGATGCCAACATTTTTCCGATACAACTCACGTGAGGACCATTTATCCCATGCTGGAGAATCGCGCCAACCACCCTCACGAACATGTTGTCCTAATGGCCAGATTCTTTTTTGACCGACAACCATCAATCCTAAAGTCGTCTCAGCCACACTTTTTGCCAGAGCTATCCCTGCACTGGTCAAGCGGATTCCCCGCTGAAAAAAAGCATCTGAAACGAAACGCTTCACACTGCTTCCCATATGGGCCATCGCTTTTAAATTCGGAGCACTATTAACCACATCTGCGTCTAAGGTTGCCACATCCCAACTGGTTATACAGGCATCAGCACTTTTCAAAACATCCATTAATTCCTGTTTATTCGCAGGATTTTGTCCAGGGTGATGAATCACATTTGCAAACAAATTCAATTCATCAAATGCTTGTTGGCTAAACATTCTAGGATAATGGACCTGTCCGATTGTTATTGCTACTATTGGTTTTCCCATTTTACTTTTTTTCTACTCCTTTTATTTTCATCATAGAGATTGCTTTTAACTATGATTCCTCTGAAATTTGATAATACGATTTTGATAATTTTTGATATTCACCAAAACCCAATTCATACTGCGATTTATGATACGGATCAGGGAGGACAACTTTTTCAGATTTTGAAAACTTTTCAAGACCTTTTTCAACATCTGAAAAGACACCTGTTCCAATTCCAGCCAAAATGGCGGCCCCGAGTGCAGGCCAATTATCGTAATCCGGTAAACAGATCGGAATACCCAACACATCAGCCAGAATGGATGGCCACAGGGTGCTTTGAGTAGCTCCCCCTACCATCCATAGTTTTTCAATCGGAATTTTTGCATCCAAAACAGGTTCCAATGCCCAACGCAATTCATAGGCTGCACTTTCCATTACTGCACGTGCCATATCCGCTCTTGAATGGCCAAGTTGCAACCCCACAAATCCACCACTTCTTGTTGTGGCTGGGTCACCATGCCCACCGGTCATTGGCATAAAGAAAAGATTAGGGATGAAAGACGTTTGGTCCATTTCAAAGTTCAATGTCGAAAATAAATCTGCACGACTGACACTGTCAGATTTACACAAATAGGATTTTTCAAACCACCATTCGAAGGAGGCTCCTAATCCGCCCAGGGATTGAGAAAGTGTCCAGCGATTGGGAACAGCATGAAAATTCAAGTCAAGAGATGGTGGTAATTTCTGCATTTCTGCAGAGAATAAAACACCAGTGAAGACCCAGGCAGTCCCACATGCCAGCAGCATTTTGCCCGGATTAATAATTCCCAAACCCAAGGCAGTACATCCCTGATCATGACCACCATTTACCAGAACTGCTCCGGGTGTTATTCCGGTTGAATCACAAATTTCTGGCAAGACCTGGCCAATAATCACTCCTGAGGGAAAAATTTCACATAGATTTTCTTTTTGAATACCTGCAAGATCACAAAGCTCTTGACTCCACTGGGCAGTTTGAATTTCTACCAATTGCATTCCACCAGCATTGGAGGGATTTGTAATTAATTTTCCCGTTAAGCGAAAGGCAAGAAAATCATTAACTGAAAAGTAAACCTTTGTCTTATCCGCAATTTCAGGTCTGTACTTTTGCAACCATGCAATTGTTGGTAAGCATAAACTTGGATAAATAGACCAGCCACTAAGCGGTTTAACCCACAATTGTTGCCCTTGCATTTTCCAGTCGTTTACGATTTCTTCAGCTCTACCATCTAACCATGTTATTAATGGATAAACCGGTTGTCCTTTTTGATCGGCAGGGATTAAAGAGCCGCTCTGTACAGCCATACTTAGCGCTAAAACATTAATTTTCCCCGGGACAGCTTGAATTACGCTGCGAATTGTTGACAATAATGCCTGCCATAATTCTTCTGGATCTTGTTCCACCCATCCTGGATTAGGAGTGTAATTATGATAGGGTTGGGAGTTTGCTCTGGCAAGTTCTTTCCCAAATATGTCAAAAATGACTGCTTTGGTCGAAGTAGTACCAACATCGATTCCGATCAATACATCCAGCATTCAGAATCCGTCCTTAATCAACTTTCACACCAGCACGCTCAAATAATTTTTGGCATACTCTACGTGCTTTTGCCAAAACAGCTTTTTCGTCTACGACTAATATATGCTTGTTCTGCATTAATAATTTTCCATCCACAATGACAGTATCGACATCACGGGTACTCACGTTGTAAATTAAAGCAGATGGAACCTTATGGACGGGCATCGCCATTGGCGTATCCAGATCTACAAGGACAATATCTGCCTTTTTCCCGGGTTCCAATGATCCGATTTGGTCAGGTAGACCAAAGGCGGCTGCACCACCACGACACGCCATTTTCAACACATCCTCCGGTAAAAGAACCATGGGATTTAATGTATTTACTTTATGCAGGAGGGCTGTTGTTTTAAGAACAGCCAGCATATCCTGATTATTATTACTACCGGGACCATCACTGGCGAGCGCAACGGTTATACCCTTTTCCAACATTTCCGGTACTCTGGCTACACCAGAAGCCAGATACATATTACTGACAGGACAATGAACCACCACACAATTATGATCGGCAATTAAATCGAGTTCATGATCGGATAACCAAACACTGTGAACCAGCTGGGTGTTCGGACCAAGAATACCAAGGTCTGCCATCCATTCAATGTGTCGTTTTCCTCGTAAATTCATATTCATTTCAACTTCAACTCTGGTCTCGGCAACATGGATATGCGTTCCTGAACACCATTGTTGACTCATTTCATGTGTGGATAACATGGTTTTGTCTGAACAACCCCAGGGAATCAATGGTCCATATTCTACTCGCGTTAATCCTTTGCGCTTTAGCTCCCACTGGTTCCTTAATCGGGTCGTTTCACTGATAATTCTTTCAGGGGTCTCCATCAAGGATGGATGATAATCCATATCTGCCCATCCACGTGCTAATAGAAACCGGGAACCTATCTCTTCGGCAGCCTGACAAACGCCATCATCATTATGCGGATCAGCATGAATATATTGGTGGTCAATTACTGCGGTGGCTCCCCCCCGAATATTTTCGAGTAAACCCACCATCGCTGCCATGTAAGCTTCTTCTTCCTTCATTTCTTGAGCAACTGGCCAGATAGCGGTCTTCAGCCATTCAAGGAGTGGTTTATCGTCTGCGAGACCGCGAATAAAAGTCTGAAACAGATGAGTATGAGCATTA
>PHBS01000059.1 GCA_002841995.1 Chloroflexi bacterium HGW-Chloroflexi-8 | reverse complement strand
TTTAGTGTAAAGATTGACCCACAAAGAATTAAGATAGAAAACCACAAAGAAAAAAAGTTATGGTTTTCTTTGAACAAAGACCACGGCACTTTTCTTCATTGAATGTATCTATAGAGGATAAAATTCCTGTGCTGTTAACCACAGCCATAAAACCCAATTATCATCCAGGGTGGTTTAATATTGGAATATTTGAGCAGTTTGATCGTGATATACTCAGAACTTGATATTCAATCCCAAATCAGGAGCAGGTCATGGCAAAAAATCAAATACTCCCAGGTGCCGAATCGTATTTTCTAAAAGGCGGTAAAACGGGCTGTATCTTAACGCATGGGTTCACCTGCACGCCAGAAGAGATGCGCTCACTGGCAGATTATTTGGTTGGAAAAGGATTCTCGGCGTATGGTGTGCGGTTAAGTGGACACGGCACACAACCAAAGGATCTGGCCAATGTGACCTGGCAAAATTGGTTGGAAGACATTAAAAAAGCATATAAAGAGGTAAAAAAGAAATGTGATAAAGTCTTCTTAATCGGCCAGTCACTGGGCGGTATGTTGTCTATTATGGGCGCAGGGGTATTGCTAGTGGATGGCGTAGTAGCGCTCTCAACTCCTTACCTTAATTACACAAACAAAGATTTGCTCTCCCATATTTTTCTGGATTGGACCAGACCGATGATTCATAAGGTTGGGGTAAAAGAACATCCGGATTGGGGAATTCGAAGAGAGAAAGACTACCCGGCTTATGCAGCCTATCCACAACAAGTCTTCCGGCAGATCTATGCCCTTTCGATTGCGCTCAAAGACACGTTGCCTTATGTAAAATCGCCCGTGCTTCTGTTACAGTCAAAAAATGATGACACGATCCCATCCAATAGCATGACCAGGTTTCAGAAACGATTAAAGAATACTGACGTTGAAACGGTTTTATTGGAAGGCTTTAGACACGGCATCACTATGGATCAAAAACGTGATGAAGCGTTTAAGATCATTGACGAATTTCTAAATGCAAAAACCACGCAGAAATAGAACCTATAAGCCATACCATGGATGATTGCATTGATATTTTCTAATGCATCTCCCAAAATGAAATATCCTTTTTTTCTACCCATTCAGATTAAGAAAAAAACGAGGTCCAAAATTGAAACCTCGTCTTTTCCCTCAATTTTTTGTAATTGAAAACCGTCTTATTGAATCGGTTGCCAGGCTGGCCACCAACCATTTCCAATTTCCCTGGTTGTCAAATCATATAAGTTTACTTCCATTAACGTTGGACTGTTATATGGGCCGATGACTGTCAGGATGGTTTCTCCATCCGTAGACCAAAGTACATCAAAAACATCCGCTGATTCAAGGATGACTTCTTTATGTTTACTTTCCAAATTCATCACGACCAATTGGGTGGCGTTTATATCCAGGGAAAGGTCAGTTTCTTTATATATGATCTGTCCATCACCCGGTGAAAATAATGGATTTGAAAGATAATAATTCTCTTCTGTATCGCCGATTTGTGTTTCATCTTCATCATAACGATCATTGATAAAAATTCGCTCTTCGCCATTCGCAGCATAGGTCAAATAATCATAGACCAGGTTTTCTCCGTCTTGAGACCATTGATAATTCCCAATGGGACGATTCCAGGAGACATATTCCTGATCTTCAAAATCAAAGTAAGCGAAATTACCACGTCCCTCCATATAAAGAATTTCATCAAATCCGACAAATCTTCCATCCGGTGACCATCGTGGCCATATCAAAGAATAACCCCGGGGTGGAACCAGTTCTAATGCTTGCATGGTATCGACATCAAACCCCAGTATCCCTTTCGCCAGCGAAGCGTCAACTGCACCTCGAGCCGTGAAATAGTTTGGATCTGTCATAAGAGAATAGGAAATAATATGCGTTCCCGGTCTCCAGGAAAAACCGGTGAATGATTCGCCAGCCAGGATTTCTTGGCTTTCATCCGTGCGAATATCATATACAACCAGACTATCAACATAATCCTGCCGATCCGGGAGTGGGGTATTGATCGTTTTCTTGAATGCCAGATATAGCCCATCGCTGGACCAGGTTGGATAGCTATACTGGATGTAGGGATTCGAAGAAGTTTTCGTCATCGATAACCCATCCGAAGTCAGGGCTTTCTCTTCACCGCTTTGAGAATCCAGCAGTATTACATTCCCATTCAGGTTAACAAAAGCGATCCAGTTTGGAAAAGCAGGTTTGGGTGTTAATGTCGGCGTCTCCGTGGGGATAGGCGTTGCACTAGGTGAAAGGGTTTCTATTTCAGTAGGCAGAATCTCTATTTGAGGTGTTTCGGTATCCAAAACCACAGCGGTTGGCTGAACTTGCTTGTCGATCACAGGTGTGCAGGAACCCAGAATGATGACACTAATGACACTTAATAATATGAATCGCTTCATTAATCCTCCGGAAAACATTGACCTTACTAACATGACGAAAGACAGAAAAAAAAGTTCCCCTTGGCATGATTTTATCGTACGGACGTGGAATAAGGGGTTCTTTGTACAGGAAGTTAAGCTGATTTTTTGGCAAAGTGAATTTTTGAATCCGTTCATAATAGTCGTTTTACACGAAGAGGTAGTTATCTCGTATAATTGAAGTTATGATTAAAGCGATTATTTTTGACCTGGACGGGTTGTTGATTGATTCGGAAGGAAGCTGGAATGAAATTCGGAACCAGATTTTTCTGGATTATGGAAAACCCTGGACCGAAGTCGATCATAAAGCAGTCATGGGGGTTAGTACTCAGGAATGGACTGCATACATGTTGCGGAGATTGGGTTCAGACCTTGATCCACAGCAGCTGGTTGAAATGGTGATCGATCGCCTTTCAGCTTTATACAGAAAAGAAATCCCATTTCTCCCCGGTGCTAAAGAAGCTATCCGTTTGGCTGGAAAGGATTATCCGCTCGGATTAGCATCCGGTTCCCATCACAGTTTATTGGATATTGTGACTACACACCCGGAGCTGGCAGGAAAGTTCAAAGTGATTATCAGTGCAGATGATGTTAATTCCGGTAAACCTTCACCTGATGTATACCTGGAAGCAGCACGCAGATTGAAAGTGTCTCCGGAAAATTGCCTGTGCCTGGAAGACTCGGGGAATGGCATAAGAGCAGGGAAAGCCGCAGGAATGAAAGTGATCGCAGTTCCAGATGCTCGATATGCACCTCCCAAAGGTGTGTTGCAAATGGCGGATGTGATTTTAAAATCGCTAAAAGAATTTACACCTGCATTGCTGGAGCGCTTAAGCCGGTTCTAAGTAAAAATTTTGAAAAAAAAAGAATCAGGCTTCGGTGTATATTTCCATTGAACTACAAAAGGTTTTCAGACCCATTAATTAAATGCGTTCCAGAATCCATTGATGAAAATCAGACACAGAATGAAATAATGTGACCTTTTCACCCCAACCATTCATGTGTAATGTGGCAGTGGGTGCCCAGACAGCACCGGCAGACCACATTCCAACGCGCAGAGCGGATTGAATATCCGATTCGATATCACCAATGTAGACTGCTTTTTGTGGATCGATCATCATTTGGTTTAGAATTCTTCCCAACCCGATGGTTTTATCCGGCGCAACATCGTTTCCGCATTCGATGATTGGAAAATATTCCAGCAAACCCATTTCGCGCAGGCTTAATTCTGCACTGCGTTTTCCTTTCCCGGTTACAACTGCCATGGGGATTTGATGTGCTTTCAGATCTTTTAAAAGTGCTCGAATACCCGGTATGACGACATCCTCTTGGCGGTGCAACTTTTCCAATTCCCTGTAATATGTTTCCAGTGTTTGTGGATATTGCTCGGCGCTGGCAAATTTAGCAATAATTCCACCTTCAGCCACATTAAAATATTGAAAAATTTCTTGTTTTTCGTATGACTTTCCGAGCTCTTTCTTAAACGTTTCTTGAAATGCCGTCACGCATAGGTCAAGTGTGTCAGCCATTGTGCCATCAATATCAAAAATTACACATTCCAGTTTCATAAATTATCAATCTCCAACTGCACAATTCTATCTGTTTTTACCTTATTCGTAAGAACAATTTGTAGAATAGATGTCAAAATGATCAAAACCGGGACCACCAGAAATGCAAAGTGCATCCCCATCTTATCCGCAAGATTACCAAGCAGCAACGGCAGGGTCAGAATTGCGCTGGCTGAGGCAAGTGCTCCACGTGCACTGGCTAGCGAAGAAAGAGACGATGGTACACTGGAAATTGCCCGGTCCAATGAAATGGGATATAAGTTCGCTACACCCAGTCCGGCCAGGAAAAAACCTGTCAGGGAAAAAAACGGAGAGGTTTGGCTCCAGAACAGAAAGAAACCTGCTAATGCAAGCACAAGAGATACCAATAATACCAACCAGGGCTGGGTTTTGCGCAGTATCCGACTTCCAAACCAGCGGCCCAATAACATGGCACCTAAGAAAAGGCTGATCGATGAAGAAGCGCCTTTAGTTTGTATTCCGGCGTTTTCAATAAGATAATTGCTTCCCCAGAAAATAAAACAAAATTCAACTGCCACCACCAGAAACACGCCTAACCAAAAGATCCAGTAATGCAGAGGCAATCGAACTCGCTTTTTTGGCGACGGCCTATTCGGTTTGGGGAAGGTTGTAAACTCTATTTGACGGTAACCTACTCCCATTAAAACCACAACGAACACCGACAATATAACGGCAAACCGCCAACCCAGAACCGTGGCTGCCATCGCGCCAACAATAAGCGGAGCCAGCATACCCACCAGGCTGGCAACGGTATTTAACTCAGTCAAGGCAATTGCGCTGGTATCTTTATACTTTAAGGAAAGCATGGAAGGAACCAGAACCAGGGTGAATGAACCCAGAATGCCCATGAAAAATGAAGCTGAGATGGTCAGAATTACATTCCGGCCAAGAATCAGCGCAATAGCTCCTGTGCAAATCCCGGCTGCAGATGCCCCAAGCGTGGTTCTATAGCCAAAACGGATCAACACACGATCACCCAATAGTCCGGCTACCAGCATGCCTATCGCAAAAGCGCTGAAGTGGAACCCGGCCACCGTATAAGTTGTGTAAAGTTCTTCGCGAAGAAATGGTGTGATAGGACCAAGGATGTTCAAAAAATAACCAAAGACAGCTAATAAAAAGAAAGTGAACCAGGTTTCCCGATCTCGCCTGAATGTTTTGGGCATACTACCCCTTTTTGAAACGAGAAAAATCGTGTACAATCAAGAAATATCAAGAATGATACAAGAAAAAACAAGAAGTGTCAAGACTCAAGGAGCTTTGTCATGCTGGCAATTGAACGAAGAAAGTTGATCCTCGATTTGTTGAAAAGTGAAGGGCGGGTCATGGCTGCGGAACTCAGCCAAAAGCTTGGCACCTGTGAAGATACAATTCGCCGTGACTTGCGTGAGATGGCCGCTGATGGCCTTCTGCAGCGGGTGCATGGCGGGGCATTACCGCGTTCTCCAGCTGAAACCAGTTTTAGTTACCGCCAGCAGCAGGCAAGTCCCGGAAAGAAGGAAATTGCCCAAAAGGCCGCCAGACTCGTTCAACCTGGCATGGTCGTCTTTCTGAGTGGTGGCACTACCAACGTCGAATTAGCCTCTGTCCTCCCGAGAGATTTACCCGTTACAATCATCACCCATAATCCGGCTGTAGCCGTAGCGCTTGCAGATCACGACTTAGCGGAGGTAGTGCTAATTGGGGGCCGACTTTTCAAGCGTACAATGGTGACAGTTGGTTCGGATACGGTTGATGCTTTACGAGGTATGCGAGCCGATCTCTGTATGCTGGGGGTTTGCAGCCTTCATCCGGAATCAGGAATCAGTATGCCGGATCTGGAGGAAAGCTATGTTCAACAGATCATGATTAACAACGCTGCAGAAACAATTGCTTTGGTTTCTCAGGAAAAATTGGGTACCGTTTCTCATTTCACAGTAGCTGGTATTCAAGAGGTGAATATGATTGTAACCGAGCAGCAAACACCGCAAGCTTTGCTGGAACAATATCGGACATTGGGAATTGAAATCTTACAATAAAAATACATTTGTCTAAGCCATCTTTGGCTTCGGGCAAAGAAAAAACCAGGTTTCATTTTAACTAACCCGGTGAGGGAGTTAAGAAACCTGGTTTGATAAAAATCAAGAGCATTATTATTCTTTTTGGAATAATTTTCCTGGTTGCCAGGGTGTACCAAGCGATTGCAGTACCCAGCGATCCAGACCGATCCAACCGGCAGTCTTCCAGGCAAGGATTAGAAGGATGGAGATACTAAACAAGACAGGGTTGGTACTTGCAGATCCTGCCATCATGAAATTCCAGTTCAAGAAACCGCCAAGGAAGGCTGCGATACCGGTGAATAGACCCAAGACGAGGGCGATACCGACCAGAAGTTCACCCGCAACGACCAGTTTTGAGAACCAGGTATAGGAACCACTGTCCAATAAGAACTGCAGAAAAGTGCGATACCAGCCAAAGGAAATAGCAGGTCGGGCTGGTGCGTCAGGGATCAGTACAGCGCGTTCCCAGAAGCCCTTCAAGGCTTCACCGGTTTGTACCCATCCCGGGTTGGAAAGCTTCCCGATTCCAGAAGAGATCCAGGTGTAGCCCAGATAAAGGCGGGCAATTAACCAGAGCCAGGCCCATTTTGGGCTGTTGAACAGCGAATTGGCAATGGGCGGATCTGAAAAGTGGATATTATTATTGGTTTGAGCTTTTGTTGACATGTTGAAATCCTCCACATATAAGATGATAATGATAATAATACTCCAATTATTTAATAAATAGTGAAGTTTGTAACAATATTTGATAGGCATTTTTGCTCATGGGGCAATTCGATTGTGCCCATGCTCTTAAGCAAATCATTGATCAATATCGTCGTGACTAAGAGACCTATTATTGTATAAGAATCGTAGACACTTCTAAATCCATCCGCTCACAGAAATCCTGGTTTTTGAACTGTTAAGGCAAGCCTTTTGGCGGTATAAAAACATCAAATTAACCACAGATACATATGCATGCCCACCTGTCCCCTGCACGGGATTAACGGTACAGATGAATCCAACTATAAAACCAGATAACATCAGTTTTTATCCATTTTGGAAATCGCTTTTGTTACAAGCTACGAGCCACCAGCTTTTTCTTATCTCTTCATGCTTCTGTATTTCACCGGTTGTGGAATATCCGCTGCGATACCCAGTCGTTTCTTACGGTCAACCTCATAATCCGACCAATTGCCTTCGAAGAACCGGATTTGGCTATCTCCCTCAAAAGCGAGAATGTGTGTGACAATGCGATCCAGGAACCAGCGATCATGTGAGACAACGATTGCACAGCCGGCAAAACTTTCCAGCGCTTCTTCCAGTGCACGCAGTGTATTGACATCAAGATCATTGGTTGGCTCATCTAAGAGGATCACATTCGCCCCTTGTTTGAGCACTTTGGCGAGATGAACCCGATTGCGTTCCCCACCGGAAAGTGTACTTACCAGCTTTTGCTGGTCGCTCCCTTGAAAATTAAAAGAAGATACATAAGCTCGGGAATTCATTTTGCGATCACCCAGTGTCAGGGTGTCACTTCCTTCGCTGATCTCCTGCCAAACATTATTTTCTCCATTGAGTGTTTGGCGGCTTTGATCAACATAAGCCAGTTCAACCGTCTCACCAATTCGAATTGTGCCACTATCTGGTTGTTCTTGATTCGTGATCATACGTAGCAGCGTGGTTTTACCGGCACCGTTTGGTCCGATCACACCGACGATACAACCAGGTTGAATCATGGCATTGAAATTATCAATTAATAAACGATCGCCATAGCCTTTGGTTACATTTTCAAAAGTGAAAACAATATTTCCCAGTCGCGGCCCGGCGGGGATGTAAATTTCCTGTTCACCACGATACTGTTCCGCTTCCTGACTGAGCAATTTTTCATAGGCGGTCACACGGGCTTTGCCTTTGGATTGGCGGGCAGTGGGCGACATGTGGATCCATTCCAATTCTCTTTGCAAGGTGCGTTGCCGTTTGGATTCTGTTTTTTCTTCGACTGCCAGGCGTTGTTGCTTTTGTTCCAGCCAGGAAGAATAGTTTCCGCGCCAGGGGATGCCATAACCACGGTCGAGTTCCAAGATCCAACCAGCAACGTTATCAAGGAAGTAGCGGTCATGGGTGACGGCGATTACGGTTCCACGATATTGTTGTAAATGGCGCTCTAACCAGGCAACTGATTCGGCATCCAGGTGATTAGTAGGCTCATCCAGCAGCAGAATATCCGGTTCCGTTAGCAGCAATCGGGTGAGAGCTACACGCCGGCGCTCACCACCGGAAAGGACTCTTACCAGCGTATCACCTGGCGGGCAGCGCAGGGCTTCCATAGCCATTTCCAAACGATTATCCAGGGTCCAGGCGTCAATATGATCCAGTTCATCCTGCAGGCGTGATTGTTCAGCAATCAATGCATCAAAATCAGCATCCGGTTCGGCAAATTTGTTATTGATTTCGTCGTATTTGCGTAATTTTTCAACAATGGGGGTCACCGCTTCTTCAACCACAGCTTTAACCGTTTTGTTGTCGTCCAGGTGCGGTTCCTGTTCCAGCAAGCCCACACTGTAGCCTTTGCTGAAGGTCACCTCGCCGCTGTAATCCTGATCCAAGCCTGCGATAATGCGAAGCAGGGTGCTTTTTCCGGCACCATTCAAACCCAGTACACCGATCTTAGCACCATAATAAAAGCCGAGAGATATGTCACGGATCACTTGTTTATTATTGGGAGGAAAGACGCGGTTTACCCGCACCATGGAAAAAATTACTTGTTGGTCATTCATAGTCACTCCTGGAAATCATTTGCGCAGTAATTGTACCAAAGAAGAACCATAAGCCCAAAAACCATTTATTTCCCTGGTCTTTTCCACATCATTCCCAATCATAAAGCATGCCCAATTAATTCAGTTGATTGGTTTCTTTGTGAGCCATTTTTCCAGATTTCTTTGAGGTTTAATCTCTACGCATCTTGAATTCCTTTTTGTTTGTGCTATAATCTTTCATCAACAATATAACAGACACGTTGACCAGGACGAGTAACCAGCAAGTTGCCAACAGGGATCGGAGAACCGAGACTGAAAGTCTCCGAAGGCGAGGATTGGTGAAAACCACCTGCGAGTGTAAACCGGAAAAGTAAGCCGCCTTGGCAAACCCAGTATGGTGAACGGTTGACCCCGTTATCGGTCCAAAGAGATAAGTTTTACTTCGATCAATATCGAAAAAACTTAATCTGGGTGGAACCGCGTGATCTTTTGACTCTCGCCCCAGTTGGGCGGGGGTTTTTGTTTTAATCCCCCGTGAATTTATTGGAACCAAGTGTTTTGAAAGGAGACTCCTATGTCTGAAAGTGAACAACAAGAAAAATATCAAGAATCGGAGCTGTATCGCATCCGTCATTCGGCTGCGCATGTGATGGCACAAGCTGTGCTTGAACTGATGCCGGAAGGAAAATACACTATCGGCCCTGCGATCGAAAACGGGTTCTATTATGATTTCGATCTTCCCCGTAACCTTACCCCGGAAGATCTAACCCAAATTGAGAAACGCATGCGCCAGATTATCGCAGGAAACCACCCGTTTGTACGCAAGGTGGTTTCGGCCGAGGAAGCACGTCAAATATTCAAAGATCAGCCTTACAAACTGGAATTGATCGATGGTCTCGAGCAAGGGCAGTTTGACGAGGACGGAAACCCCTTGGAGAGTAAGCCGGAAATCTCGATTTATTCCGATGATACTTTCACCGATTTGTGCCGTGGTCCGCACGTTGAAACCACACGTCAAATCAACCCGTCGGCCATCAAGTTGATGAGTGTGGCTGGGGCATATTGGCGTGGTGACGAGAAGAATAAGATGCTTCAGCGAATCTATGGCACGGCCTGGAAAACGCCCAAGGAACTTGAACAATATCTGTGGCAGTTGGAAGAAGCTAAAAAACGCGATCATCGCAAACTGGGAAAAGAACTGGAAATTTTCTTTTTTGATGACGAAGTTGGTCCGGGTTTGCCGCTTTGGCTGCCACGTGGAGCTGTGATGATTGAGGAACTGGAAGCGCTGGCGAAAGAAGTGGAGCATGATGGTGGTTATGATCGTGTTCGAACGCCCCATGTCACCAAAGAAGATCTCTTTATCCGCTCCGGTCATCTTCCTTACTATGCAGAAAGCATGTACCCGCCCATGGAACTGGAGGGAGTCAAGTATTATGTTAAACCAATGAACTGCCCGATGCATCACAAGATTTTTGGCAGTCTACCGCGCTCCTACCGTGATATGCCCGTACGCCTGGCTGAATATGGCACCTGTTACCGTTATGAAAAAAGCGGCGAGTTGTTTGGGCTAATGCGGGTGCGCTCGATGCAAATGAATGATGCTCATATCTACTGTTCCGAAGAACAGTTTGAAGAAGAGTTCATGGCAGTTATTGGCTTGTACCTGCGCTACTTTGAAATCTTTGGCGTAGACAAGTATGTTATGCGATTCAGCACCCACCATAAAAATGGTCTTGGAAAAAAGTACATCGATAATGAACGTTTATGGCTCAAGACCGAAGATATGGTGAGAAGGGCAATGGATAACGGCCACGTACCTTATGTGGAGGTTCCAGATGAAGCTGCTTTCTACGGTCCCAAGATTGATGTTCAGATCTGGAGTGCCATTGGTCGCGAATTTACGCTGGCTACCAACCAGGTGGATTTTGCCGTTCCAGCCCGCTTTGATTTGAAGTTCATCAATGCTAAGGGAGAGGAAGAAGTTCCTCTATGTATACACCGCGCCCCTCTCAGCACGCATGAACGCTTCATTGGCTTTTTGATTGAGCATTTTGCAGGGAACTTCCCGGTCTGGCTTTCTCCGGAGCAGGTTCGTCTGATTCCGATTACGGATGGGCAAAACGAGACGGTCAAAGCAATGGCAAAGCGGCTTTCTGCACTCAACATCCGGGCATCGGTTGATGTGAGCTCATCGCGTATGAATGCCAAGATTCGCCAGGCCCAGCTTTTCAAGATTCCTTATATGCTGGTCATTGGTGAACGCGAGATGAATGAGGGCACGGTCTCACTGCGCAAGCGAGATGGTTCCCGTCAGGATGACCTTGCATTGGACAATTTCATTGAGATGGTGCAGGATAAGATCAAGAGCCGGTCGAGAGAAATATAGCTTTATTAAGTAACTAATCGAAAACCAGATTAAAAGGTCGCCAGTGAAAATTCCTGGCGACCTTTCTTATTTTAGGCGAAATGTAAAATGAATTGTTTTAATGATTTACGCGGGTAAGACCAAACCGGGGGAATAAGCTTACATATAACCCACCCACAGCATCTGATTCGTTCAAGGAGAAAATACCTTCGATCGAGTCAAAGAATTGGGCATTTTCACGCGCACTGACCAATTTTTCACCATCCAGATTGGCAAGTTTTTTCTTGTCCTGACGAAAACGCAGGTTATCATCGATCCGTTTTGTCATTTCCTCCAAAACAAAATGATGGGTATCATCCGATTGGACATCTGCCAGGTCTTTCACACCGGTGACCAGGTTTAAGAAGGCCAGTTTAATAAAATCCGATGGCACATCCTGTTGAGTAACCCGCTGTGCTTCCCAGAAATAGGATTCTTTTGTACGACCCACATCATAAAAGGCAGAAAGAAATACCAAAAAGCGTAAGTAAGCCTGACGATAGCTATTCTCAAAAAAGGACTGAGCTTCGTCCATGCTCACATCACCGCGCGTGTAGCTGGTGATACTGGCAGCAGCCAACATTGCGCTCATCGTAGCCAGGTGGACTCCACTGGAAAGTAGCGGATCCAGGAAGCAGGCCGCATCACCTATCATAAAAAATCCGGGGCCGCAAAATTTATCGGCAGCATAGGAATAGTCTGTTTCACTAAGCACATCGGAGATCATTTCCCCATTTTTTGTGATTTTTTTCAAAAGCGGTGAAGACTCAATAGCTTCCGTGTAAAGGGTCATCAGATCTTTGGATTTATTGTCTTTAAAAACATTCTTGTGCATGACCGCACCAATGCTCATGGTGCCGTCGCTTAATGGAATACCCCACAGCCAGCCATTCGGGATGGAACCAACAGCAATATCGCCTTCCCGACCGGTAGCCAGACGGTCCACATTTTTCCAGTATCCCCAAACGCCAATGTTTTGAAAGACATTATGATATTTGCGATTCTTGAGATAATGGTTCGACATGACCCCGTTACGTCCAGACGCATCGATCAGGTAATCAAAAGAAATAACCCCCTGCTCAGCTGCACTTCCGTTGTTCACTTTTTTCTGCCAGTGGGCTCTAACAGGGCGATCACCATCGAAATCCAGGGAACGGACTTCAGTATTTTCAAAAACATTCACGCCCTGCTCTGCAGCATGGTTCAACAACATCTGGTCAAACTCATCCCGTTTCACTTGAAAAGCATGTGTGTAACTGCCACTTAATTCACCAAAATCAAGTGCCCAGGTCTCAGAACCCCATTCCAGGTAAGCACCATGTTTCCGTTGAAATCCAAAATTTTCGAGTTTTTCTCTTACGCCCAGTAAATCCATAATGGGTAAAATTGTTGGTAAAAGCGATTCCCCAATATGGTAACGGGGAAAATTTGATAGTTCCAATAAGGTCACTTCGAACCCTTCACGTGCTAATAAACCTGCAGCCGTTGCGCCGGCGGGACCACCGCCTACAACTAATACCTGCGTCTTTTGTGGAATAGACTTCATAACCCAATCTCTTTCTGAATTTTAATATTATAAATACACAAAACCAATGAATGATTGAATATCATCCTATAGAATCCAGGATGCTTTGTCAAGAATCTTGTGCAAGCGTTGGGGGATCAAATCCACTTGTGACGACGATTATTTTTTAGCTAACTCGCATTTCATCAGATGGACGACCGGGCGATAGGAAGTGAGTCCCAATTCGGTGATTTTGCCATCAAGTGGCAAATGTATCACTTCCAGCACTTGTTGTACTACGCTGATTAATTTTTCTGGATGAAAATCAATCGCAACAGAACAATGAGGGACCCATTGGTCGGGTAAAAAATATGGTGATTCGGGTAATTTAGAAAATTTAGTCAATTCTTTGTGAAGTTTTAGCTGCAATTTCATCAAAGGGAAAGATATGAGCGGAGCCAGGAAGACTGTGCTGGATGGAAAGATACCTACAGATTGGAACGAGATATCCATTACTGGGAATTCTTCCGCCAATTCACACATTAATTGGGAAGTTTTTTCCAGGTCTAGATTATCAAAAATGGAAAGGGTGATATGCGGGCGATTATTGGACAGGTGCAGGTAATCCGCAATCTGGGTATTTGCCAGAACCTCCCAGATTTTGTCAATTTTTAGTTCTGTTTCGTGATCAAAATAGGCGCCAATCGAATACGTCATTGTATGAACCTGTTCAAAAAATAATCGTTTGATAGTTGTATTGTATAACAAAAAAAATGTCCATAAATAGATTATAAAAGTTTTTAATTGTTGTACTGAATTTGATATTGAACTTTTGGCGGTCGATTATCTACCAACATAAGTCTGGACGATGCCAGCCATGATCATCAAATCTGCTCCCGCGTGAAACAAAACGGATCCCCAGATCGACTCTGTTTTTTGAGCCAACCAACCCCATAGAAGTGAAAGGAAGAATAGCTCTGCTAAGAAGATGAATATATCACTCGTATACTGCACCGGGGCGTGTACCAATGTAAAAAAAATGGTGATACAAAGATTGGCGAGCGGTTTCCCTAAAAAGGTTGCAGAAGGTTTGAGTAACAAGCCACGAAAGTGGATTTCTTCCATCGTTGCATTGGCAAACACAAATAAAAGAACCCAGGGAAACCAGTTTGTCGTTCTGGCAAAAATATCAGGTAGTTCTCTCACCTGTAAAAAGAAAACCACAGCAAAAATCGTAAATCCAATACCACCAATCAATAGACTTAACCCAACCTGCCCACCTGTCAAATAAAGATCCCTCCATGGGATTTTGGCAGCACGGGTTACCAGGAAGATCGGGAAGAGGATCAACAAAGTGTCGACGAGTTTAAGTTTGGCTAATCCGGCCAGCGAGTTTGTATCAGCACCAATCAATGCCTGCAGGGGTGAATCCAATAGGCTGGTGAAAAAAAAAGCAAAGGCAGCCAGGAATAATGCAAAAAATAACTTCCAATTATCTGACTGAGGATTGTTACGCCGTAATTTCAGACAGATGCCCAGTGTAAAAACAGACAAGAACAAGCGGATGAGTAGTTTAATGCCAGAGCTAGGCACACCCCAGTATCCACCAAAGAAAAAAATTAGCAATCCAAAACTCAGGATGAGAACAAAATTGATCATTTTTGCTTGAGTGGATAATGTTATATTTTTCATATTAAATATCCTTGAATTTAAAAAGAAATACCGATCAATGGATCAGAATTTTGAGTTAATGGCAGTAAGGGCCTTTAATGCTCGTAAAGTAACCCATTTGTTGGGCTGTTTTTTTTGGCCGAGATCAATCCAGGTTTTCCCGTTATAGTCATATTCCAATAACCAGCGACCTTCTGGATCTCGCTTGTCGAGTATTAATTGAAGTACCCTATCCAGGCGAGGATCTTCACCAAAACCTAATGAAATTAAAACCTCGACGATTTGTAAAATATCGGTGACATAAAAGACTGGAAAGCCAAATTTCCACCAGTTGGGGCTGGGTTTACCAGTCATTCCACTGGGATAAGTAGCATCTACCAGGTCGACACTCAAAAGGAAATCAACACCCATGCGGATTGCCAGGTCGATTAGTGGTGTACGTTGTGTGATAGGAATTTGAGAAAAGGCAAGGAGAACTTTGGCAGCACCCCAGGCGCATGGGAGGTTCATGTTAGCCCCACAAGCAAAGTTCGGACCGCATTTGGCAGCATAAAAGCGTACAGGAGCAGTTTGTTCTGATTTTGGGGCAATCCCTTCGCCGCTGACTGTACGAGCCATCCATTCAAAGGCGGTCGCCAGATCTGGATGATGATATCCCAGTGCTGGCAGTGCCCAACACAGGTTGCCCTGCAGACAGTCCACGGTGCTAGAAGGGGAATGACCATTGGAGCTAAACTGCCCACCCGGGCAAAGTGCCTGTTCGATCAAGTAATCACAGGCGGTTTGGATGCGAGCGTCGATTTCGATGGAAGCACCTAACTGCGCCAGGAAGATCAATGACCAAACAGTGGATCGATACTTTGGGTTGTAACCTGCGCCGCTCCTCTCCCAAAAACCTAAAGGATCCATTTTATCCAGTATTGTTGCGATTGGTCCATATTGGTGGGCGTTCAGGCATGCCTGGAAAAGTTCGGGGTCATCTTTTGGTTTGTGTATTACATCCCGTAAGGCAAGATAACGTGGACCCGGATCGGATGAATCCAGAAGCCAGAACAGGACCGACGAATCAAGCTGAAAAGGGTCACTCATCTCACACCTCGTGAAGGGTATATATTGCTATATTAGCATTAATTTGAGTTGATAAACGAACCGGAAAACAAGCAACTTCATTTATAAAATATTACTCGTCCGATCCGGCTTTCCTAAACGTTGTACTTGTAAAGGGTATCTTTTAATTCCCAACCATAGAATTGTTGACTTTATTAATTGACTAATATAATATTAAATTATGTAAGATGGTTCATTGAGGGGAGGTGGGCGACATTCATTTTGCGATACCGGTTTTGAGTCCGGGATTCGTTCTGTGTCCTAAAATGATCTGTTCAAAGTAAATATGGAGGAGAATAATTATGAAGAAAATAGCTTGTTTCTTAGGGCTGGTCTTGATTTTCAGCATGTTGCTTAGTGCCTGTGGTGGGGGAGGCGGCGACGCAACCATCAAAGTAGGTGTAGTTGCAGAATTAACTGGAGATATTCCAGCCGTAGGCGCATCCTGCAAGAATGCCGCAGAAATGGCAGTCCAGCAAATCAATGATGCAGGAGGCTTGGATGTTGGCGGGAAGAAATATAAAGTTGAGCTGTTCATTGAAGATAATGCTGGAAAAGCTGATCAGTCTGCCTCTGCAGCACAAAAGCTGATCACACAACAAAACGTGGTCGCCATCATCGGGCCGAATGCCAGCCGTTATGCCATTCCTGCTTCAGAAATTGCAGAAAGCTCGAAAGTAGTTTTAATTAGCCCGTGGTCAACAAATCCAAAAACCACATTGAATGCAAATACTAACGAATCAAAACGATATGTATTTCGAGCTGCATTCATTGATCCTTTCCAGGGGCGTGTTGTTGCAAAATTTGCCCTGGACAATCTAAAAGCCAAGAAAGCAGCAGTTCTATACGATGTTGCATCAGAATATAACAAAGGTATTGCCGAATTCTTTAAATCGACATACGAAGAAAATGGCGGAACCATTGTAGCATTTGAGACCTATACGACCGGAGATAAAGATTTCTCAGCCCAATTGACCAAGATTAAAGACGCGGGACCTGAAGTCATCTTTTTGCCGAATTACTATAGTGAAGTGCCTTTGCAAATTCAGCAAGCCCACCGTTTGGGTATTGATGTACCTTTCCTGGGATCAGACTCATGGGGCAGTACTGAGTTGATTACCCTGTGTGGAGCCGATTGTGAAGGTTATTACTTCAGCACGCATTATGCTGCTGATGCAGCCACACCTGTTGCAACAAAATTTATTGACGCTTACAAAGTCAAATATGGAAGTACTCCAGATGATGTAGCTGCGCTAACCTTTGACTCCTTTGGTTTGCTCTGGCAGGCTCTTCAGACTGCCGGTAAGGTTGACCGGGAAGCTGTACGTGATGCACTGGCCAAAATTCCTAAATACGAAGGCGTGACCGGCAATATGTCCTTCACAGAGGGATCGGGTGATCCAATAAAGAGCGCCGTGATCCTACAAGTGAAAGGTGACAAGTTTGTCTGGTTCGCAAACGCGAATCCATAATTAAATTCACACGCAACCCTCCGCAGGAATTACTCGTTGATTCCTGCGGAAGGATTCTTTCCCAGGGGTAGCATATGACATATCTCTTTCAACAAGTACTAAATGCCCTACAGCTGGGTAGTATTTATGCATTGATTGCGCTGGGCTACACGATGGTTTACGGTATTTTAACCATGATTAACTTTGCTCATGGCGATCTTTTCATGTTAGGAGCCTTTTTCTGTTTTTTGGCTGCTACCTTTTTACACTTACCCTTTATTCCAACTTTACTCATAGCAATGATTGGTGTCGCAATCGTCGGTGTTTTGATTGAGCGTTTTGCCTACAAGCCTCTTCGGCAGGCTCCGCGTGTTTCAGCGATCATCACAGCTTTGGGCGTAGGGATTTTTCTGGAAAATTTCACTCTCGTATTTGCCCCCTATCCCCAATCTGTGCCCACATTGATTAAAAATACAACCTGGGTTATAGGAGGAGTTTCTATCTCTTCTTTGCAACTCATCATCATTGCACTCTCTATTGTCCTGATGATACTTTTGGACTTTATCGTCCGAAAAACCATGGTCGGTATGGCAATGCGTGCAATATCCTGGGATAAAGCAATTGTGCCTTTGATGGGCATCCCATTAGATCTGGTTATATCCGCAACCTTTGCATTGGGTACCAGCCTTGGGGGTGCAGCTGGAGTGATGTATGCACTGGCCTTCCCGGTGATTGACCCTTATATGGGGGTGCTGATTGGTTGGAAGGCATTTATTGCAGCAGTGGTGGGTGGAATTGGCAATATTCGTGGTGCCATGATTGGTGGATTTATTCTCGGTGGGGTTGAGATTCTGGTGGCAGCTTTCCTGCCTTCCACTTACCGGGATTTTGTTGCCTTTACTTTGCTGTTGGTACTTCTGATCTTCCGTCCATACGGCATTCTGGGCAAACCCAGACCACAGAAGGTATAAGCCATGACAAATCAACCTTCAAGTATAAAAAACTGGATAGAACGGTTAGGCGCATTATGGGAAAAAATTGTTTCTAACCGAAAATTGTTGCCTATTCTGCTGGTGGTGGGTCTTCTATTTTCTTTTGCCATTCCACAGTTTGGGTTATTAAATCAATACGTTGTCTTGATCATGATTTATGTCGGTATCAATATCATTTTGAGTACCAGTCTGAACTTGATTAATGGGTATATGGGGGAATTTTCCGTTGGCCATGCAGGATTTATGGCAGTTGGTGCTTATGTTTCAGCAATTTTGACCACAAAAGTGATTCCGGCTAATCTGGCGCCCTGGCTGTTCCCATTGGTTGTGATCGCAGGAGGGGTTGGAGCTGGTTTAATTGGTATTTTGGTGGCTGTTCCTTCCTTTAAGACAAGAGGGGATTACCTGGCAATCGTTACTCTGGCCTTTCTGATGATTGTTAAGTCGGTGATTGAAAATATCGAAGCCATCGGCGGTCCTCGCGGAATTCCGGGAGTCACCCTTTTAACAACACTACCATGGACGTTTATCTGGGTGGTCATCACGGTTTGGGTGATTCGAAACTTTGTTTATTCAAATTTTGGCCGAGGGGTCCTCTCAATTCGTGAAGATGAAATAGCAAGCGATTTGATGAGTGTTAATTCCCGCCAGGTAAAAATGCTGGCTTTCGTCATCTCCTCATTTTTTGCAGGGGTAGCCGGTGCACTCTTTGCTCACGTACTACAGTTCATCAGCCCACGTGTGTTTGATATCGTTAAATCCACCGATATTTTGATCATGGTTTATCTGGGTGGAATAGGATCCATTGCGGGGTCCATATTAGGCGCTGTCATTTTCACCATTCTGCTGGAAGTTCTTCGCCCATTAGGTATGTGGCGAATGGTTTTGATGCCATTGGTGCTTGTGATTCTGATGATTTACCGACCGCGGGGTATTATGGGCTTACGTGAATTTCGCTGGTTTGTTCCGGGTTATGATCTTTTTGCAAGCAAGATCTGGCGAAAGAAAAAGGAGGCCAAAGATGCTTCTGCAAGCTAAAGAGGTTACCCATTATTTTGGTGGTCTTTGTGCAGTCTCAAATTTTAACCTGGACCTGGAACCCCATGAGCTGGTTGGAATCATCGGTCCAAATGGAGCTGGAAAAACAACAGTCTTTAATTTAATCACGGGTGTTTATAAGGCTTCACGCGGTAGTATAAAAATCGATGGGGTTGAATTGGTTGGCAAGACCCCAAACCAGATCACAGCCCTGGGTATTGCACGCACATTTCAAAACATTCGTCTTTTCAAGGATTTGTCTGTTCTGGATAATGTTCGAATTGCAAATTACTCACAGACGAAATATAACCCGGTGGAGGCGTTATTTCATCTTGGCCGATATGATGCCGAAGAAAAAAGAATGGCTGAGCACGCCATGGACTTGTTGGCTGTTTTTAAACTTCAGGACTATGCTGATGAAGCATCCAAGAATTTGCCTTATGGTTTACAACGCAGGCTGGAGATAGCCCGAGCTCTGGCCACAAATCCAAAAATATTGCTGCTGGATGAACCGGCAGCCGGGATGAACCCCAATGAGATTGGTCAATTGATGGAATTTATTGGCTGGATTCGAAAGGAGTTTGATCTCACCATCATACTCATTGAACATCAAATGAGATTGGTGATGGGGATTTGTGAACGACTAAAAGTTCTCGATTTTGGTGCAACCCTGGCTGAGGGACTTCCAAAAGAAATTCAGAACAACCCGAAGGTAATGGAAGCATACCTGGGTGAAGGAGGAGATTTATGAGCCAGGGAAAAGTTTTACTTTCAGTTCAGGACCTGGTCATTTCCTACGGGAACATTAAGGCAGTAAAAGGCATTTCTTTTGAAGTTTACGAAGGTGAAATTGTTACCTTGATTGGTGCAAACGGAGCCGGAAAATCATCCACCTTGCGTGGAATTTCTGGTATCGTGCCATATAAAGGTACGATCACTTTTGAAGGGAAGGATTTGAAATCCATTCCGGCTGACAAAATTGTAGCAATGGGGATTGCCCAGGTACCGGAAGGCAGAGGTATTTTTGGCAACCTGACCGTAATGGAGAATCTTAAACTGGCCACCTGGAGTCGTAAAGATAAACAGGAAATACCCAAAGATTATCAAAGGGTATTTGATATCTTTCCGCGTCTATCAGAACGGCAAGGTCAATTAGGGGGTACGCTTTCCGGTGGTGAGCAGCAGATGCTCGCGGTTGGTCGCGCCTTGATGAGCCGGGGAAGAATGATGCTGCTGGATGAGCCCTCCATGGGGTTGGCTCCAGTTTTGGTTCGGGAAATCTTTACAGTACTCAGGGAAATTAACCAATCAGGAACAACCATTTTGCTGGTAGAACAGAATGCAAACATGGCATTACGGGTTGCCAATCGGGGGTATGTGCTTGAAACTGGCACGATTGCTCACACTGGCACCGGTTTGGAACTTCTGGGAAATCCTCGGGTTAAAGAAGCATACCTGGGGGGATAAATAAATCTATTTGAACTTTGAATGTGTCAGCGTTGTATTTGAAAAAACGCTGACACAATTCACTTGTTTTTGTACTATATTTAAGTAATTAAAGCTTGATTGGGTCATTCAATAATGCCGGGATCAGAAAGTTGGATTATGAGTTTATTAGATGGGATCGTAACCTGGGCTGAAATCGATTTAGATGCCATTGCACACAATGTTAAGGCATTCAAACAGCATGTTGGTGAGAATGTAGAAATCATGGCGGTTGTGAAAGCGAATGCTTATGGTCATGGTGCTATACAAGTTGCCCG
>PHBS01000058.1 GCA_002841995.1 Chloroflexi bacterium HGW-Chloroflexi-8 | reverse complement strand
CATGGATTTGATTGAACGATTATCAATTCAACGGACTAATGAAAAATTGAGCGCTGAAGGAAAACAACCTGCGCGATATATTGAAGTCTTGCTTGGTGTGACAAAAGCCTCCTTAAGTACAGACTCTTTCCTTTCTGCATCCTCCTTCCAACACACCATAAAAGTGTTAGCAAATGCTGCGATTGGTGGAGAAGAAGATCCACTTTTCGGCTTGAAAGAGAATGTGATCATTGGAAAGCTCATTCCAGCCGGTACAGGGTTTGTTCATGGTCGTTTTGCAGAAGTTGCAGCTATTGTCGATGTGGATTCAAAAGACAATATTGTGACGGAATAAAAGAAATATTAGGAATTGAAAAGTCCTGATCTAACAGATCAGGACTTTTTTGTTTTAGAGACTTCTCGTAAAATAAGTATAGTGATAGGCGATTTTTTGTGTTAATAATCCAATCGTATCTGTTCCATTTACTACCACGTTGCCATTTTTTTTGCAGGTCCAACTAACATGCCTGGAACTACCTGTACCAGTTTGACCAGTCAAGGTAAATTCGCAATTGTTAAATTGTCTTTTTAGAAATGTTTCATACCACTTACGTATGTTTTCTAAACCCTGAATGGTTCTTTCATAAGTAATATGAACTGCATTATTTGAATACAGTTCAAGCACTTTGTCAGGATTTCCGGAATTCAATGCAGATATTAATAATTCACTTATGTCTGGTTTGTTATTCGCATTATTCCAATCGAAATTCGATATTGTGTTCCACAAATCGCCATAAGCAGGTCGACATTCATCCCAACTGAAGAAATTGGCAGCGCTCAGGTTTAATTTTTTTGATGTTTTTAAGAATTCAAGTGTGTCTTCTTCTGTTGGGATCCAAGATCCTGCCCGGTAAGTAGGTCCGGTAGGTATAACAGGCCGGTTAGGAGTGAGAGATTGAAATTCATGTACTGTGCGAGTAAGCTGCGCTTCTGGGTTATGTGCTTTTTCCCAATACACTTGTGGCATATTAATATCACAGTACTCCAGGAAAGTCTTCCAGGGTAATTGTGGATGATAAGTTGGAAATCGATAAGAGCTGAGTGCAATGGGTATATTCGGAAGGCTTTTTCGAAGCATTTTCATATATGTTTCGGCAGCATTTTTTTTGCCTGGTTCTTTGTATTCCCATTCAGCATCGATGACGTACCCATCTAAATCCAGTTTTTTTAATTGGCTAATTGCAATATTTGCTTCATTGACAGGGTATTCACCATAAACATAATGCCAACCCCAAGCAGAAATTCCTATCGACTTTAATGCTTTTACAACTGGAAGAATTAAGTCCTCTTTTGTATCAGGTTTTGTATTGTACGGATAGGCACCATCTGCGATTTTTATTAGCACATGTGTCATCCCTGCTTCCGAAGCAACTTTTGCAATTTCTTCAGGGTTTCCCTTTTCACAATCTTTAATTTTCCAAATCCAGGTGCCTTTGCCGTTTAAACTCATAATTAACCTTGAGTGATTTAATGATTTCTAAATGAAGTGAACAATTAACCTGCAAGATTTATTCCAGATGCAATAGATCTCATGGCAAGTATCACATTCGTTGTATGTTCCCATAAATCGATACCAAATTCTGCCGTAGCTTTTGCAATTTCATCACGATTTGCTCCAGCTGCGAATCCCTTATCTTTCCATTTATTTTTGATCGATTTTACTTCGAGGTCAAAAAGCGATTTAGACGGTCTTATAAGGGCAACTGCAGTGATGAGTCCAGTGATTTCATCGCATGCATATAGTGCTTTTTCCATGTGAGTTTCTCGTGGAATATCTTTTAAATCTGCATGACTAAGGATAGCCCGTATCCAATGTTCTGGAATCCCACGAGCTCGTAAAATTGGTGCCCCAGCGATAGGATGAAGATCAAGAGTTGGGTGGATTTCCCAATCAAAATCGTGAAGTAAACCTACATTTCCCCATTCTTCTTCATCATATCCATATTTTTTCGCGTAGAATCGCATTGCAGCTTCCACTGAATACATATGATGAATCAAGTTTTCGTTCTTAACATATTCATTGACAATTGTCAGACAATCATTTCTGTTCATTATTCCACCTTGTATTTATATTATTGGTTCTTTTTTCCCAAGGACTGTGATTGGTTTTTTGATGAAAACATCCCAAATTGCAGCTGTTGTTGCTAGTATTTCTCTTAGAGTCCAATAATTCATGGATTTATTGGGATAAATACGGATATCCGCTATCGTTCCGGTCACATTCATTTCTAATTGGGTACAGAAAAACAATGCTCGTGGAAGGTGAAACTTTTGGGTGACTAAGACTGCATCCGTGATGCCAAAAATATATTTTGCTCGATAGCAGGTATCATAAGTTCTACGTCCGGCATAATCTAATACAATGGCAGAATCGGGTACCCCTAAAGTTAATGCATAACTTCGCATAGATTCTGGTTCACTATAATTTTCAAAGCGATTATCCCCACTGAAAAGTATCTTTTCTACTTTATTTGATTTTAATAAGGAAACTGCTGTTTCTACACGGTCTTTCAAGACCGAAGATGGTGATCCATCTTTTAGTAATCCTGCACCAAAAACAATGGCAACCTTTCGTAATGGTGTTTCTTTCACTGTATTCATATTTTTAGAAAATTTTAATTTAATCAACAACCAGTTGAGAGGTATGAAAATTATTGAAAAAAGAAATATAAGTAAAACGCATTTCAAAAGTAATAATGAAATTTTTCTCAAAATTTAAAACTCTAATTTCCGAGATGCTGAAATGGGACAATTTTTGCAGCATTCACAAGTTCTTTAACTTGGAAAAAGTAATCATTATCAATTTCCATTAACCCTTGAAAATCATAATCCAGTGCTGAGGTGTAAATGGAATTACCATTTTCTAACTGCGACAGTTTTATCATTGCATCTGAAAGTTGCGTCTTAACATTATCAGGGGTGGATGTTGCAACATGGAACGAAAGGCTTGGAATTACTGGCTCAGAACGCCAAATGATGATAATCTGATCCATTGCATCTGAAAGATCAGAAATTACCTGTGAGGATGTTCTTGGGTCACCAGAATAGGCAAAAGTCGCACCAAAGTCACAAATACCTTTAATATACAAAGCTCTTACTGTTGAGGAATGGCTCTGCGTATAAGCGGGAGGTAAAAAATGGATTCCATTCCTTGCAAGTAAACCATAGGCGATTATTGAGCCTGAAAGTGATGATGGTTCAGTCCAACATGGTCTTTTTCCTTCAAATTGCACCAGGGCTATATCTTCGGTAGTGGTATTTTTATTCGTAGCAACATCGAAATATTGGATAAAACCAGAAGATTTGTTTGCAAGAAATTGAGTACCATATTTGAACAAACCAAAGTGATTGCTCACGAATAATGGTGTTATTAAATCGCGATCATAAGCCGCAAGGTATGTTAATGGTTGAAGCCAAATAAAATCAATTTCGTTTTTTCTCAGCAATTCAAATGCAGCTTTTCCGTCTTCAAAAACCTGATAGGTAATAGAAAGACCAGTTTCTTGACTAAGATAATCGATCATTTTTTGTCCAGCTGCTTGAATGGCCTGGGAGTTTGAATTGACGATATGGCCAATTACGACTGGATTATCCATTGATCCCAAAGGTGCCGTAGTTCGAATTGGTGTTGGAGAAGGTAACGAAGTTGGCGGAATTATTGTGGCTGTTGGAATTTCGGTTTTCTGAAAAGCACTACAACCATAAATTACGAATGTAAACAAAAAAATTAAAAATACCAATTTGAATATGACAGCTGAATAAGATTTAAACAAATAATGGTGGTTTCGCATAAATTTATTGAAGTTTACATAGTTCATAATTAGAGTTGAGGAAATTAAAATAATTTCAATCTCTATTATAAGTTAATAAAAATGAAAGTAGTTATCAAATAGGTATTATTATTCAAAGTAAATGTATCTCACAAGATAAAAAATATTGTTGATGTTTAAACAAGTTAATTTACTTGACAAACAAATAATTATTGTTAAAATTAAATCATCAATTAGGGAGTAAATAAGTTTTGGAAGCAATTATTTGGCCAAATCACGAAATACATGTTAAGACATTTAACAAGCATGCTGTTTTAGATTTGATCCGATTTACTCCTGGGGGAATTACACGAATTGAACTTGCCAAGCGTTTGGGCCTTACCAGAGCAGCAATAACAACAATAATAAACGACTTTATAAAATCCGGGATTGTTAGAGACGGAGGCTTATATAGTAATGGTTCCCGGAGGCGAGTACCTTTAGAGATTGTCCCCAGCTTGGGATTTGTGGTTGGTGTCGATATGGGAGCTACGCATATTTTAGCTGTCGTAAGTGATTTTTCTTCATCTGTTATTCGCGAAAAAGAAATCCGCATTGATATCGCAAAGGGACCAATTCGATGTCTGGACCAAATGGACAAGCTAGTTCAACAAGTAATTGCCGAAACTGGAATTCAGTTGAATAAAGTTCTTTCCATTGGCGTAGGTGTACCTGGTCCAGTAGTTAATAATCGAGGTGCCGTGTCCAGTCCTCCTATTATGCCTGGTTGGGATGATTTTCCAATTCGAAAATCACTTGAAGGGAAATGGGGATGTCCTGTCATTTTGAATAATGATGCTGAATTGGGTGCACTTGGTGAATGGGCTTATGGTGTAGGTAGAGGCGAAGAAAACTTAGCTTATATTAAAGTTGGTATAGGTATTGGTGCTGGTTTAATGTTTAGTAACAATATTTATCATGGCGTGACAGGTACGGCTGGAGAAATCGGCCATATCACCATAGTTGATAATGGTCCTATTTGTACTTGTGGCAACCGTGGTTGCTTGGAAGCCCTGGCCGGAGGGTCTGCGATTGTAAAACGTGCACAAGAAGAATTAAATAAAGGAAAAAAATCTCAATTAATTGGTTTAGGTGATTTATACCAATTTACCACCAATGACATCATTTCTGCAGCCCGAAAAGGTGACATTTTATCCCAACAACTTCTTGATGAGGCTGGTAATTATTTGGGTACTGCAATCGCCGGATTAGTGAATCTATTTAACCCTAGCATGGTTGTTATTGGAGGAGGACTCTCTCAATCTGGGGACTTGCTCTTAAACCCAATTCGTACTACTGTATTAAATAGAAGCCTTTCTGTTGCTGCAAAAACCGTGAAAATATCCGCTTCGTTACTTGGGCGAAGAGCTTCAGCAATGGGTGCTGTTGTCCAAGCAATTTCAAAATCATTACATAAATTATCAGAATAGTATAAAATAAGGAGGTGATTAAATTACAGATTTCATTACTGAAAATAATATCCTAAGCAAAACTATTAATATGGAGGAAAATAATGTCTAAGAAGTTCGTTTCAATTTTAAGTGTTCTACTTATCGCCGTGTTTGTACTTGCAGCATGTAAACCAACTGCAGCACCTGCTGAGCCGACAGCTGCACCAGTTGTTAATCCAACAGCTGAACCAGCAAAACCAACTGCCGCACCTGTTGAACCAACTGCCGTACCTGCGACCGCAACAACGATTACCGTCTGGAATCAGTGGGATGGAAAGTACCTGGAAGCCATTGAACAAGCTTTCAATGATTATGAAGCTTCACATCCTGGTGTAACAATCGACCTTTCAAAACCAGAAGATGTTAAGAACGCCTTGACAGTTGCTATTCCGGCTGGTGAAGGTCCTGACATCATCGGTTGGGCAAATGATGCAATTGGCGAGCAAGCACTCAATGGAAATATTGTGGCTGTAAGCGATTATGGTATCACCGCAGATTTTCTTTCCAGTACTTACGAACCAGCTGCCGTGAATGGTGTAACCTGGATGGGTTCAATTTGGGGTTTACCAGAAACTCAGGAAGGGATTGCATTAATCTACAATAAAGACCTAGTCACAGAAGAATATTTACCAGCTGATCCTCTAAATTTCGAAGATTTATATGAAAAAGCCAAGAAATTCCAGGAAGATACCGGTAATGTTTTAGTTTGTAACCAGGCATTTGGTGGAAACGATGCTTATCATATGTCACCAATTTTCTTTGGATTTGGAATTCCTGCCTATGTTGATGAAGAAGGCAAGGGTTACTTGAATACTCCTGAAGCCATCGCTGCTGCAGAATGGCTGAAGAAATTTGCAACTGTGTCCTATGCTGAAAATAGTTATGATATCTGCAATGCCGCATTAGCTGAAGGTAAAGTAGGCATGTGGTGGACTGGCCCTTGGGCAGTTGCCGGTGTTGAAGAAAGTGGTGTGAATTATGGTATTTTGCCGATGGGCCGACCATTTGTTGGAATTAAGACTTTACTTTTGACCAAAAATGCTGTCGATCGCGGTAATACCGATTTAGCCATTGATATCATGAAATATTTCACCAGTGCCGAAGTTCAAAAGAAATTAGCATTGGTTAATAAAACCATCCCTGCTGCAACTGCTGCCTTAAAAGACGCTGAAGTTGCACAATTAGCCGCGGTTGTAGGATTTGGAGCTGCCTTAAATCTTGGTGTTCCAATGTCTCCATCACCATTCTCTTCAGCTCAATGGGATCCAGTAGGCGCTGCATCTGGTGCAATTTGGACTGGTGCACAAGAACCGGCTGCTGCTATGGAAGCTGCTGAGTTAGCACTTGAGGAAAAAGTAGCCTCAATGCAGTAAGATTTTTTCGAAAATTTATTCCGGGGAAGAGGCTTAATACCTCTTCCCTTCTCCTTACATAGTGGTCTCGGTACAAAAAGGAGTAGGCGATGAGTGGGTGGTTGGGTCGTCGTAAGTGGATTACTATATTACTATTTCTGGCACCGACAATATTGGCTATACTTGTTTTCAATGTATACCCAATTCTTTTAAATACATATATTTCATTTACAAATCGTAACAAATTTAGACCGAATCCGGATTGCGATGTTGTCCTGACTGGTTTATTAGATCCAATTTGTTGGCCAGCATTTCGCGATAATGCTCCAACTGGTCTTGGTAAACCTTATGTTCTTCAGGATCCCATTCTGGGAAACTATGACACACTTATGGGTAAATTGTTTACCCCTGAAGCTTTGCTATCTTTAGTCTTAATCGGTGTTACTTTTGCTCCGTTAATTGGCGCAAATTATTTAAGTAAAAAACAAGAAAGAAAAATTGACAAGAAAATTCCTACTAATTTAGTGTGGGGATTAGGAATTCTGATCGCTGTCGCGTTATTTTTCATCCTTAATGTTCCCAAATCGATTTCTTCATTAATGGCAACGGGTGATTTCATCACGGTTGTATTTAGAACTGCTCTTTTTGTCTTAATTAGAGTTCCGTTTACATTCATACTTGGCCTGATTTTGGCTTTGATTTTAAACTCTGAAAACCTTCCAGGAAAAACATTCTTCAGAGTTGCATTGTTTGTCCCATGGGGGGCTTCCTCAGTCGCAATATTGATGGCCTTGGTGTGGCAGTTCTTATTTCGGCAACAGGGAACGATTAACCAAATCTTTGCAGTCATCGGTGGGACCGGACCTATTTGGTTGAATGATCCGATTCTTGCGTTTGGAGTTGTTGTAATAGCAGACATCTGGTTTTCCTACCCATTCTTTATGGTTTCAATCCTGGGTGCATTGCAATCCATTCCGAAGGAACTTTATGAAGCTGCAGAAGTTGATGGGGCAGGCTTTTGGACTAAGTTAATGAAAATAACCCTCCCACTCATTCGTCCTGCAGTTTTACCAGCCGCTGTGTTGACTTCGATTACAGCTTTCCAAATGTTTGGGACTGCATTCGCCATAACAGGTGGCGGTCCTACGAGAGGGGCTGGAGTTCCAGGAGCAACAGAATTTGTTATGGTGTACGCTTATAAACAGATTTTTCAACAGCAAAATTATGGAACCGCCACAGCGTTTGCTGTGATGATTTTTATCATGTTATTCCTGGCTACTTTATATAGTCTACGAGTTACTAAAATGACGAAAGGAGCGTACGAATGAAAAGAAAGTCAAAACCAATTATTCGAGTTCTACAGTATGTGATCCTTGTCATTGCAACACTCTATGCGCTATATCCTGTGTGGTTTGCTATTTTGGCATCTGGAAGGTTGGGTGATCGCCTTTATACATTGGATTTAGGTGGAATGTTCTTTCCTACCGAATGGACGTTTGAAAATTACCGTGTCATGTTGTTCGAAAAACCATTTTTGACATGGTTGACAAACAGTCTAAAGGTTGCCTCAATAACTACAGTCGCCAGTTTAATTGTGTGTACATCGGCTGCATTTGCACTTTCAAGATTTAAGTTTCGAGGTCGTGAATTTTTCCTTGTTTTCCTATTAGCAATCTCCACATTTCCTGGTCTTCTTTCTTTAGTTGCGATTGCACAGTTATTAACCGCATTAGGCCTTTATGGAAAACATGCGGGATTAATACTAGCTTATACTGCTGGTACAATCGTTTTTTGTACCTGGAATCTAAAAGGATATTTTGATACGATCCCAATTGAATTGGAAGAGTCTGCAATGCTGGATGGTTGTTCACCAGTTTCTGCATTTTTCTTAATCGCCCTGCCACTCGCAAAACCAGCTTTAGCAGTGACTGCGATCCTAGGTTTCATGTCCGGATGGGGAGATTTTGTATTCGCATCTGTTCTTGTCCCGGCACCGGATTCTGTAAAGCTAGCAGTACCTGCCTTGTATTCATTGGCCAATTCTATGAGTGTTCCATGGGGTTATTTTGCATCTGGTGCAGTTATCGTGATTATTCCCACGATTATTGTCTACTTAGCAATGAATCGCTACTTTGAAGGTGGATTAACACTTGGTGGTGTAAAAGGATAATCAAAAACAAGTATTGCAATAGTTCTATATGAAAATTATATAAAGATTTACAAATAAATCCAGGCTTGGGAAAATTAGTACCCAGCCTGGATTTAGAAAAAAATAAGATTTCGAATAATTACATCAAAAACAAAATTCCAAGAAAAGTTTGATATGAAAATTAGTAAAAATTTAATAATAAATGTAATTCTTATTGTGATCATATCTGGTTGTAACGCCGTTATTCGACAGCCTGAACCTTTACCAACACAAATCATCCAACCTTTAGTTACTCCGACAGTAATACGTCAAAATTCAAGTGGAGATTTCCCATGGTGGAATGGAGATGTGTTTTATGAAGTTTTTGTTCGAAGTTTTTATGATAGTAATGCTGATGGGATTGGAGATCTTCAAGGATTAATTCAAAAACTTGATTACTTAAACGATGGCGATCCTACAACTTCTTCTGATCTTGGAGTTTCTGGAATTTGGTTAATGCCTATCTTTCCTTCGACTTCATATCATGGATACGATGTCACTGATTATTACTCGATCAATCCGGAATATGGAACGATGGAGGATTTTAAAGAGCTATTAGAAGCAGCTCATCAACGTGGAATTCGTGTGATTATCGATTATGTGATCAATCACACATCCGTTGATCATCCATGGTTTAAATCAGCACGTTCAGATAAAAACTCACCCTACAGGGATTGGTATATATGGGCAGACGAAGACCCATCTTATTTGAGACCATGGGACGAGGATGTCTGGCACTATAATTTCGATAAGAGTTACTATTATGGTGTCTTCTGGTCAGGTATGCCAGATTTAAATTTCAATAATGCTTCAGTAAATGACGAATTTATTAAGATTACAACTTTCTGGTTATCTGAAGTTGGGGTAGATGGGTTTCGTGTAGATGGTGCAAGGCACTTGATTGAAGATGGAAAGATTCAAGCTAATTCAAAAGCAACATTACGATGGTTCGAGGAATTTTATGCCAGGAATAAAAAACTCAATCCAAGTGTTATGACAGTTGGAGAAGTATGGGATAGTAATTTTGCTGCAGCTAAATATGTAAAAGAAAAGGCATTTGATTTGGTATTTGACTTCGAACTATCTGAATCCCTTCTTGAAGGAATTAATGGAAATGATGGAGGACAAATAACCAATGCCGTAAAATTTAATACCGGTTTATATCCCTATTTACAGAAAGCAAATTTCCTGACAAACCATGATATGAACAGGGTCATGGATGTATTTCAACACGATCTCATTAAAGCAAAATTAGGAGCATTTTTGTTGCTTACAATCCCAGGTGTTCCATTTATTTATTATGGAGAAGAGATTGGAATGATTGGGTCAAAACCGGATGAAGATATTCGTAAGCCTATGCAATGGGATTTGTCGGAGCATGCCGGTTTTACTACCTCAAATCCGTGGAGAGCGATAAACTCAAATTATTCATCCTGGAATGTAAAAACTGAAGAATCTGACAAAAGCTCATTGTTAAATTTATATAAAAATTTAATCCAAATTCGAAACCAAAATGAATCTTTAAGAATGGGTGAATTTTTAAATTTGAACAACAATGATAAAAATATAGTATCTTTTTTGAGGGAAACTGACCAACAAAAAATTCTAGTCCTGGCAAATATTGGAAAAACTGATAAAGAAATAGAGATTTCCTTCCCGCCAGGTACTTTGAATAGCGGAAACTATTTAATTAACTCATTACTGGATGATGTCAAATTTACTGGAATTACTGTGAATTCTGGAAATGAGAAATTCGAGTTTGCTCCCAGTATTCGAATCGATCCCGGACAATTCTATTTGTTAGAATTCATAAAGCAATAGCATGTCAACGAGATTGCTTAATCTACCATCCTTACCAAAATGGTGGAAAAATGAATTCAATTTTTTTCTGATAATCTTATTTTCAATAATAATTCATGCCTGGTGTGTTTGGCAATTACCCACAGATTATGATGAACCTGTCTATGTTCAGGCGGGATCTGAATACGCAAAATTGATTAAGAATGCAGATATTTTAGGAATCATCAATTACCCTGAAAATCGTGAACATCCCCCTTTAATAAAGATCTTGTATAGTATTCCTTTTTTGATCTTTCCGGATATAAAAAACACTGATTTTTACTTATTTGCAGCGAGAAGTATTTCTGCTGTTTTTGGTGTTTTTGCAGTGGCAGTTGTTGCAAAAAAAAATTTATGGGCTGGATTATTTTTAGCATTTCATTCAATGACGATCAAATATACGAGTCAGGCCTATTTGGAATCACTTCCAATGTTGATGGTCATCATTTCCGTTTTGGCTTTGGAAAAAGCGAAAGTAGGTCCGAAGAAATATTTTTGGATTTCGTCTTTGGCTTTGGGTATTGCGGGTGCTGGAAAATACCCATATTTATTAATTGCTGTTGTGTTAATTGCGATGTTATACAAAAATCAAAAATTTAATTTTCAGGATATTGTAAAATATTTTATTGTCGCTCTACTGACGTTTTTTTTATTGAATCCAGATTTATGGATTAATCCTGTCAATCAAATTATTGATGTTGTTAGGTATCATACTTTATACAGTCAAAGTGCTCATGTTCTGGAATCCGGATATGTCTGGTATCAACCAATTCGTTTTATTTCTTCCTCTGTCCCTTGGCATCCTGAAGTATTCTTTTTTCTGACATTAGATGAATTGGTTTTTGGATTAACACTGGTTGGTATTTACTTTGAATTTAGAGAAAAAGGATGGACAGTCGTTTGGTTTCTTGTAGGAATATTATTCTTATTGATATGGCCAACGAAATGGCCACAATATACACTTTTCTTAACACCAGTTATGGCAATTATTGCAGGTAAAACAGTTACTCGTGGGATAAATTGGCTTAGACCTCAAGAAGAATATTGGAATTATTTTGAAGAGATGCTACCTCAGCCTCCAAAGATTACATGGTGGGTTTTAGGTATCTTTGTGGGGAGTTTATTTGTTGGAAAATTGGCATATGAATTTTCATTAGCTGTAGCAAGGCAAGGTTGGAATTTATATACAAAAGAAAATTCTCCCTTGAGCAGTAATTTAATCTATCAAATTAATACAGATAAACCCGGTGAAATTGCGATTGCGACAGACCAGGGTTTGAATATTTGGCGACAATATAGCGAATTATTTATTTGGGGTGAGCAACCTCAAAATTTTAATATTGAAAATTCAGAATTGAATTCAAATATTATTCGAAGTATTGCCTTTGATTCTCTCAGTCAGGTTTATTGGCTTGGGACAGATCTTGGAGTTTCAAAATTATCTCAATCAATTGAAAACTATGATAAGTCCTCAATAGGATGTACCGATTGTCAGGTTAATGATATCTTTCTCGATTTGGAATCGAATATCTGGGTAGCTACAAATGAGGGAATATATCAATTTGATAACAAGAACTGGACCCATTTTTCGTCAAAAAACCCAGGTATCGAAAACGAAACTGTGCTCACTGTATTTATTCAAGAATATGAAGGCAGGTCGATACTTTGGGCAGGCACATTGACTGGCATATCAAAATACGATCTGGTCGAAAAAAAATGGACTAACGAAAATTGGGCTGGCAGTTTTTTTGGTTGGGGCGGTGTTTCTGATATCGGCCTAACATCAGATGGAAAAATAGTTGCTTGCACTTTTGGAGGTGGTATTTTTTTCTGGGATGGCAACAAATGGGATTTTCTTAGAAACACCAATGCTCCTTTGAAAAGTAATACCGTGTTGAGTTTTGCTGAGGATCAAAACCATGCTTATTGGTTTGGCTTCGGATATCCAACAGAACCTGGGGGATATTTAATGAGATTAGATTCGAAATTAAAATGGACTCGTTATTTTTACAATACGTCTGGCTATCATGAAGGTGAACCCTTTGATTTAGACTTCGACAAAATTGGTAGATTATGGATCGCGACGAATGGCGGTGGAGTCCAAATGTATGAACATGAACCCAAAAATGGAGTAAATAAATGAAAACAAAAAGTATTTTTATTTTAATTTTTCTAGGATCCATGGTGTTAAATTCTTGTATGAAAACAAACGAACCATCCAGGACAAATGAGCCAAATCCAACAGTTATTAAAACAGAAATTACCAATTCACCGACCGCGATTGTTGAACCAACGAAAATGGCAGATGAGAATCCTCTCTACTTAAACTTAATTTGGCATCAACACCAACCTTTGTATTATAAAGATTCAAATGGTGTTTATACCAGACCCTGGGTAAGAGTACATGCTACCAAAGATTATTATGATATGGCAGCTATTTTGAAAGGTTACCCGAATGTTCACGTCACTTTTAACTTAACACCAGTTCTTCTGAAACAATTGAATGATTTCTATTCAAATGGAGCGATTGATCGGTATTGGGAGATCTCTCTTGTTCCTGCCAATGCTCTATCGATTGATCAAAAAAAATTCATTCTGGAGCGATTTTTTGATGCAAATTGGGATCATATTATTGCGAGGTTTCCAAGATACAAGGAATTATTAGATCAGCGAGGTAGTAGTGATTCTGAGACAATTGATAAGGCTCTCAATAGTTTCAGTGATCAGGATTATTTGGATCTTCAGATTTGGTTTAACCTAGCTTGGTTTGATCCAGATTTTTTGCAAAAATCACCAATGAAAGAACTCGTAGAGAAAGAGCGAAATTTCTCAGAGGAAGATAAGACAATATTATTCTTAGAAGTTGAAAAAATAATTTCAGAAATCGTACCTTTACATAAAGAGATGCAAGAAAGTGGTCAAATTGAGGTTATTACCACCCCATATTCTCATCCAATATTACCGCTTATTATCGATACTAATTTGGCGAAAATTGGTAACCCTGGAGCTGAAACACCACTAAAATTTAGTTATCCCCAAGATGCACTCACTCACTTAATAAAAAGCACCACAATTTACGAAGAAAATTTTGGAATTGAACCAAAAGGTCTTTGGCCCGGGGAAGGTTCTGTGGCTCAAGTTATGGTTCCATTTGTCATAAAAGCTGGGTATCAATGGATGGCAAGCGGTGAGCCGGTGTTAGCTAAATCATTAGGTATTGATAGTTTTACACGTGACTCAAAAGATACTGTGAAAGAAGCGGATTTACTTTATCGTCCTTATTTTGTCACGAATTCGACTGGAGATAAATTGGCAGTTTTTTTCCGCGATGGAGTCATTTCGGATAAATTAGGATTTACCTATTCAGGAGTATCAGGAACTGCCGCTGCAAAGGATCTTATGCAACGGCTAGAAAATATTAGGACAGAATTAACTGATGAAAATGCTGTTGGACCACATATCGTCAGTATTATTTTAGATGGTGAAAATGCTTGGGAGAATTATGATAATGATGGAAAAGAATTCTTTCATGCTTTTTATCAATTATTATCGGAAAGCACCACGATAAAAACGATCACGCCCTCAAAAT
Source organism: Chloroflexi bacterium HGW-Chloroflexi-8 (assembly GCA_002841995.1). GTDB lineage: Bacteria > Chloroflexota > Anaerolineae > Anaerolineales > Anaerolineaceae > UBA6170. Next base: position 6,678 of record PHBS01000058.1, on the reverse strand, counting down.
ACATTGAGTTGTATCCTGACCAACGAATGATTGATGATTTATTTGCAGGCGCATGGTTCAGTCCCAATTATGATACATGGATTGGCGAACCTGAAGAAACCATGGCCTGGGAATATTTGCGGAAAACCCGTGAAGTTCTCGCTAAGTATGATGTTACCAAAGTTCGTAAGACCACGGAAGCGAAATTATCACAGGCTGAGGATTTCATGTATCTGGCTGAAGGATCTGACTGGTTTTGGTGGTACGGAGCTGATCAGGATTCGGGTCAGGATCAATATTTTGACGAAGGATATCGGGCTTTGTTAAGGAATGTTTTTGTAAGCCTGGATGAACCAGTCCCTTCTTTTGTCGACACACCGATCATTCAGGCCAAACCTGTTTCTCCGGATAGTTCTCCAATTGGTTTGTCAACACCAACGATTGATGGAATCAAGAGCAAAGATGAATGGGAAAATGCCGGTGTTTATCAAGGTAGTGGAAATTTATCTTCTGCAAATATCTTGTTCACACAAGATGCAAAAAATCTTTATTTTCTTATTGATCAATCCAACTTTTCTGACATTGACAAAATTGATTTATATTTCAAATCACCAAAGATCAATGTTGGATATCCCTATATTCAAACAGAATCAGAAGATTTGGAATTATTAGGAAATTCGATGACCAATTTGGTTCAATGGAATGTTATTTCAGGAATTTCAGAATTCTTAGCCTCCGAAACTCAATGGATTCCAACTGAAATCAATGCTGTTGGAAAGAATACGGGTGGAATTATTGAAATTTCAATACCTTTGATTACCTTTGGAGAATTAGAAACAGGAGATTTGATTCAATTCATAATCTTGAATGAAAAGCATGAAAGAATACCTGCAGAAGGACCTGGACAAATCGTGATTCCGGATTTAGGTTTATCGACTTCGCTATTTGAAGTAAATGATCCGGAAGGAGACGATTTTGGTCCCGGAACGTTTACATACCCAACTGACTCAGTTTTTGTGGGTAAAGCTTTTGATCTCAAAACATTTAAAGTTTCTTATGATGATAATAACCTGATATTTAAAGTTGACTTGTACGGGCCAATCCCGAATTCGTGGAATTCACCTAATAATTTGTCAATTCAAACCATCGATATTTATATTGACTTTGACCCTGGCCTGGCCACTGGCGCAAGGAAATTATTACCTGGAAGAAACCTATCATTATCTTCAAGTGATGGTTGGGAGAAAGCTATTTGGATTGAAGGGTGGACTCCTCAAATTTTGGCTCCAGATCCATCAACAAAAGAGCCAAAACAAGTTACGGATGCAAATTATAAATTGGTCGTAGATTCTGGTGGTAGATCAGTGACAGTTAGGATTCCTAAATCTCAATTCAGCCAATTAGATTTTGAAAAATGGGGTTTCGCCGTTGTAATTCTTGGTCAAGAAGGTTATCCGGCAGCCGGTGTATGGCGTGTGAGAGACATTGAACCACAAAACGCACAGTGGCGATTCGGTGGTGCGCCAATGGATACAAATCATACTCGTGTGATCGATATGATTTGGCCAGCGGACATGGATCCGACCCAGGAAAATATGTTAAGTAATTATTCCCCCAGCAACTTAACTGCCGATCAGCTTAATGCGGACGATTATGGGATAATAAACTTATTAATTCCATGATTACTTTTTTCATTTTGTTTATTTACTTTGGACTAAATATTTTTTTAGGAGAATTACTTATCTTCAAATAAAGGTTGAAAAATGACGAATATTTCGATTGTTGAACCGAGATCCACTGTACAAATTTATTTGCCAGACGGGAGAGCTTTGGAGGGTCCGAGAAACACTGCTGTTGGAGAGTTTCTGAAAAAATTACCTGAATGGAATAAACCTACAATTGTCGCTTCTGTTGTAAATGGTTTATTGCGTGAACTAACATTTCCAATACAAATCGATTCTGAAGTTAAAATTGTCACCGTATCCGATGCTGACGGTGCTCGTATCTATCGGAGATCCTTAACATTTTTACTCGAAGCTGCTTTCCAATCCTTATATCCAGAAGCCACATTGACAATTGACCATGCAGTTGAATCCGGTGGGTTTTATTGTCAGGTAGCAGGACTGAAAACTTTTTCCCAAGATGCACTCACGCAATTAGAAGATGTGATGAATGATTTTGTTGAAAAAAACCTTCCATTTGAACGGAAAGAGGTGCCTTTGGAAGAGGCAATTAATTACTTTCTTTCAATTGGACAACTGGATAAAGTAAGATTATTAAAATATCGTCAAAAGAATCATCTAGTCTTGTATCAAATGGGGGAACAAAAAGATTATCATCACGGATACATGGTTCCTTCTACAGGGTATTTACGAACTTTTTCTCTTGTAGCAATGGATGAGTTTGCTTTTGTTTTACGGTATCCTCGAAGACATGTACCCGATCAGATTCAACCTATGCCGAAAATGCAATATTTACTTCCGACATTTAAGCAATATAGTGATTGGTTGAAACGGTTAGGGGTTGAAAGTGTTGGTGCATTAAACGATTCGATCCAGGATAATCGAATTCGTGAATTAATACTGGTATCAGAAGCATTGCATGAATTGCGCATAGCTGAAATAGCTCGTAAAATTTCTGCCAATCCAACGAATCCACGGATCGTCTTGATAGCAGGGCCGAGTTCTTCCGGAAAAACAACTTTTGCAAAGCGTTTATCAGTGCAATTACTGGCACAAGGATTATCACCTTTTCCGTTGGAATTAGACAATTATTTCGTCAAGAGAGAATTGACCCCTAGAGATGCAAAAGGTGAATACGACTTTGAGTCATTAGGAGCCCTGGATACTAATTTATTGGAAATCCAATTGAAGCAAATGATTGCTGGTGAAGAAGTTCAAATCCCCAAGTTTAATTTTAAATTAGGGGAAAGCGGACCTGGCGATATTGTAAAACTACAAAATGATCAGTTAATTATTTTGGAGGGGATTCACGGTATGAATCCAAATTTGTTGAAACAAATATCACCTGAACAGACTTTTAGAGTTTATATTAGCTGTTTAACCCAACTAAACCTGGATCGACATAATCGAATTTCCACAACTGATACGAGATTGATCCGAAGAATTGTTCGAGACGCACGCGAGCGTGGTTATTCAGCGAATGAGACAATATCACGATGGGAATCCGTACGTCGTGGTGAAAAAACGCATATTTTCCCTTATCAACAAAATGCAAATGAAGTGTTTAATTCTGCTTTGGTTTATGAATTGGCAGTGCTAAAACCATTGGTTGAGCCTTTATTAAGACAGGTCCCTTATGGTACGCCTGCGCATATTGAGGCTAAACGATTATTAAGTTTCCTTGAGTGGTTTTTACCTTTGGATACAGAATTAATTCCCGATAATTCGATTCTTCAAGAATTCCTGGGAAATTCAATTCTTAAAGAATTTAAACTCTGGGAAAACAAAAGCCGAGGAGTGTATTAAGTGTTAAATAAAAACGGCACTTCATCTGTGAAGTGCCGTTTATTGATTTCCTTACTTTAGATGCTCTTTGATTGTTTCGGACAATCTTTGAATTCCGATTTTTATCATATCCGGTTGAGCGTATGAAAAATTCAAACGCATAGTATTCATTCCGCCTCCATTAGGATGGAAAGAATGACCTGGGACAAAAGCCACTTTTTTCTCAACTGCCTTCACTAACATTGATTGAGTATCACAACCTTCAGGAAGAGTTAGCCATAAAAACAACCCGCCTTCAGGATGCGTCCAAGAAACACCATCCGGCATATAGGATTCCAGGACATCCAGCATGACATCCCTCCTGGAACGATAAACCTCAACAATACGTTTGACATGCTTTTCCAAAAACCCTTGTCGGCTTACTTCATAAGCTACATATTGAGCAAAAGTATTAGGTTGTAAATCCGTTCCTTGTTTTGCCATGACCAGTTTCTGGATTATTTCCGGGGTTGCAACAACCCAAGCTAATCGTATTCCTGGTGCCAGGGTTTTTGAGAATGTACTTAGGTAAATTACATTTCCATGATAACACTCATGATTGCCCCTAAGTTGATCATCTAATACCTCCAGCGTTGGCAAATGATTGCCTTCAAACCTTAATTGACCATATGGATCATCTTCAATAATAGGAACGCCATATCTGTCAGCAAGTTCAACCAATTTAATTCTTCTTTCAAGCGGTATTGTTACACCTGTTGGATTTTGAAAATTTGGCAAAACATACATGAATTTTGGCCCGGTACGTAATGCATGTTCCATATGTTCTACTTGAATTCCGTCTTTATCTGAGGGAACTGCAACATATTGTGCGTTATAAGCATCCCATGCTTGTAAAGCGCCTAAATATGTCGGGGATTCAACTAAAATTCTATCACCAGGATTGATGAAGATTTTTCCAATTAAATCCAATGCCTGTTGAGAGCCATTGGTTATCATGATATTTTCAGCATTTACTTTTATTCCATAGGCATTTGTATGTCTGGAAATCATTTCTCTTAGAGGTAAATACCCTTCAGTTTGTCCGTACTGGAGAGCTTCCCGTCCATTTTCCTCCAGGACACGGATACATGCTTCACGAAACTCATCGATTGGAAATATGTCTGGGGCTGGCATACCTCCAGCAAATGAAATAACATCCGGTAGTTGCGTAAATTTTAACAATTCTCGAATTGTCGAACCTTTCATGTTCTGAGTTCGGAGTGCGTAACGGTCATCCCATAAGGTCTGCATTCATTTTCTCCTTTTCATTTTTTATTTGAAGAAAAATTCTTCCCTATTTGTTAGGGAAGAATTTTTGAAAAGATTATGATTTTGGAAAGCGTGAGATAATTTGAGCCGTGGTGGGAAGTTTAATCTTATCGCCAATTTCCAATTGATTGGGTTGTTTCCCGATGAATTCCGGTGATCCCTGATAAATAGAAATTAATCCACCTTCTTCATTTGCTTTTTCTTCGATATAGGCTAACCCGGTTAAGAATCCCTCTGAATCGATTGCGCAGCTTGTGACTACACCAATTACCTTTCCCTTCTTATCTATGACAGGGTCGCCTGAATGTGCCATCCTAACGCCTTTTTCAATAAATCTAAATCTGACAACAATACTTTTTCGTTTACTTTCACGTTCCAAATAGGCTGAACGTCCAATAAACCAGGGTTTGTATGTTTTTACAAAAGAACCGAAATTTGCTTCCGAGACACCAAGATTAAGATCTCCACCCATTTCATGGCCATATAAGGGCAAGCCAGCTTCTGTTCGCAAAGAATCTCTTGCGCCAAGTCCGCATGGTTTTAGTCCCATAGGTTCTCCGGCTTTTGTGAGTGATTCCCAGAATGCTGGAGCAAGATCTGGATGAATAAACAATTCAAATGCCATTTTTTCACCAGTATATCCAGTCCGGGAAACAACCAGATCGAAACCTCCAACAATTGCTTCACAAAGCTCAGTTCTCTTCAATTTCATAATACGCTTACGGGTTTCAGAATCGCACCCAAGCGCTAAAAGAATGTCACGGGATTTGGGACCCTGAAGAGCAATATCAACCCTCATTTCTGCCCCTGCAGACTTATCTCTCAAATTGCGTAAAACCACTTTTTTGCCAAAAGTTGTCACCCACGGTCGAGACGAATCAATCTGAACTGTACCATTCTTAACTGCGTTTAACCAAGCCCAATCTTTATCGTCGTTGGATGCATTTACAACAACTAAATAAACCAATTTCTGTCTGCGGTAAACCAACAAATCGTCTATGACATTTGCATCCGGGGTGAGAAAATGCGTATAGCAAGATTCACCGATTTCCAAAGCACTAATGTCATTTGCACAAACACTATCCAGGAATGTCAATGCATACGGCCCTTCCGCCTGGTAAACACCCATGTGTGAAACATCAAATAAGCCAGCTGAATTTCGAGTAGCCAAATGTTCTTCCGTCACAGAGGTGTACCAAACTGGCATTTCCCAACCGGCAAACGGAATCATCTTTGCACCTAGCTTAACATGAGTATCGTAAAGTGTTGTTCGTCTGACATCGACGCTTTCCATTTCCTGCCATTCGAACTTCGGTTTCCCCTCGAAATTGCTTTTTAACAAAGACTCCCCAATAAAATAAGGTTTTTTTGGTTCAGCCATCTGATCTTTTGTTTTAATTTCGATTTTTACTGGTGATTGCTTGATTATTATTGGTCCTGGTAGACGTTTTAGGAGATCATCGTCAAATTTTATAAACGCATCTGAAAGATCGCGCAGCCAATTTGCTGCAATATTTCCTTTCTTTTGGGATGTTGTGAAACGGAAATGTTCGAAGGTTACACAAGTGATTTTTCCTTCTATCCGATCTCCATCAGCATACAAAGTTGTTTCCTGGGTTTCACCTTCATTAAGCTCTTCAACATCGCTTGAAAAAGCGTAATTTAGGAATGGTAAAACATGTGTTCCTGTGATATCGAATGCTTCGAGATCACCCATGCTTTTATCATCAAGATAATAAAAGTGCGGGTAAGTATGAGAAGTAATATCCAAATCAGTGCCCGCTTGTTCAGCAATTACTCGAACACGAATTTTGGCCAGTTCCAGGACTTTGAAATTGATTTTTGCGCGTTGTGTTGGTCCAGTCTTCGAATCCACGCTATATGGTGTTGTTGCAAAAAGTAGGTCGGAGATTATATCGGCTAC
>PHBS01000057.1 GCA_002841995.1 Chloroflexi bacterium HGW-Chloroflexi-8 | reverse complement strand
GATTGAATCCAATAAACGAATACCATCTTCCGCAGTGATTACCCCATCCTGAATCATCTGCAATATACGCATTCGTTCCTCAGACGTTATCATTCGTAAAACTCCTTCGATAAAACAATACCTACTTAATTGCTGATCAATATAATCAATTTTTTAATATTGTAACATGTTACTATTCGGAAAAAAGGAGGCGAACTACCTGATAGAATCGCTTGTTTCCCAACGTTGAACAGCCTTTCGGATTAATTGCTTCACTTGAGTATCGGGTACTGCATCGATCCCATCATAAAATTCTTTGCCAACCCAAATCACCAAACCACGATTCATCATCTCTGTCAGGCGAATATTTCTATCTGTCAGGCCTTCTTCCTGCAAAATTTCCTGCAAAATTGAATCAACCTGCTCTACAATGCTCATCTTTCTTTGAGGTACATCCACAATGAGCGGTTGGGCATTGTTAACGAGTGATCCAGTTTTTGTTTTCATATTAACCGGAACCGCTTCCTTGATGTCTATTACAGGTTCTGATTTCTCTTTCATCAATGATAAGTCAAACCAGGATGCACCTAACTTCAAATTATCCAGGAAACGTCCACGTAAATTCTGATCCATACTCTCAATGCCGTCATACCAGGAGTCATCAATTTTAACGAAATATTGTCCATCACCAACAGAATGCCATAATGAAAAATCCTGTTGAAGATCAGAAACAGGGTCTCCTCCCTCTTTAATCTCCATAGCCGGTTGAATCGGAACAGATTCGTCCAACCCACGGACAATCTCGTCTTCTTCACTCTCGGGATTCGCATTCATTTTGGGTAAGGGATGTGTATGCAAATCTTCTTTTGCATCTCTTTGTGTACGTAAAGTACTCATAATCAGGTAGACTACCAGCCCACCAAATATCAAACCACCAATTGTAAAAATCAACAATAAAGCCAGATTACTTTCTCCACCAATTTGCATGGACTAACCCTCCTTATCACCGAGTTGTGGGTGACTGATTGGCTGGCAGGTTGGGCAAAAATGTGTTCCCCTTTGGCCAACCTGTATTTTTTCTATCACTTTACCACAAATTGTACATTTCTGACCATTTTTTCCATACACCTTAAATGTGTTCTGGAAATTTCCTCCCCGATAGACCCAATCAATGCTGGATCCATTGCGATTTATTCCTTCAGTAAGCTGGTATCGTATAGCCTGTAATAGTAATTCGGCTTCCTGGGGGTTTATTGATGAAGAAATACGTAAAGGGTGCAGCTTTGCATGAAAGAGGGCTTCATCTGTATATATATTACCCAACCCAGCAATAAAGGATTGATCCATTAATAGAGGTTTGATTTGTCGGTTTTTTTTACTTAACCGTTGATGGAAAATTTCCGGGGTTAGTGATGGTTCCAAGGGTTCGGGTCCCAGACGACCCAAAATCGATAAAGGATCATCAATGAACCAGATCCTTCCGAATTTTCGCGGATCATTAAAAACAAGTCTGAATCCATTCTCAAAATAGAAAATTGCACGGTCGTGTTTTAAGATGGGCTGCTGGCAATCTTCGACCCGGATATCACCACTCATCCGTAAATGGACCAGAATATGATAATGATCTAAATTTAAATCCAGAAATTTAGCACGCCGGTCGACGCGAATAATCGATTGACCAATAATTTCTTGAAGAAATTCGTGTTCGTTTTTAGTGGCTAGTACGCCGTTCCAAAGTAAATCGGCATGGGTAATTTTCCAGCCAATAATAGCCGGTCCACCGCGACCTCCTTGTTGTAACGCTCGTCGGATCGTTTCAACTTCCGGTAGCTCCGGCACTAACTACTCCTATTCGTTAAATAACTCTCCAACGCTGCGACCTTCATTCGCACGTCGAATTACCTCGCCAATCAATTTTGAAACAGTAAGAACTCGCAACTTACCGCCAAAAGCTTCTTCTTTCGCTTGTGAAATCGGGATGGTATCGGTCGTGATAAATTGTTTCACAGGTAACACACCCAAACGGGATGCGGCATTCGAGGACAAACTGGCATGTACAAAGACCATATAAATGTCTCGGGCGCCGCTTAGCTTCAACAGACTAACAGCCTCTACCATAGATCCGCCAGTATCAACTTCATCATCAACGATAATGACATCACGATCCTGAACATTACCAATCAACGTTAATGCTTTGGCTTTTGCATCATTTCCACTACGTCGTTTTTCCACAAAAGCCATTGGCAAGTCTAAAGCTGCTGCATAATTGCGACCCTTTTTTGCAAATCCCAAATCTGCAGTTACCACGACGGGATCTTTCATATTCGGTTGAAGTGACTTCAGGTAATCAATTTGAATTGAAAAAGCGGATAAGACATCTCCCGGAATGGAAAAAAAGCCTTGAATTTGCCCGGCATGTAAATCCATGGTCACATAACGGTCTGCGCCAGCAGCCTGGATCATATCAGCCACTAATCGGGCTGTGATTGGAACGCGAGGTTGATCTTTCTTATCCGAACGTGCATAACAAAGATAGGGGATGACAGTGGTAATACGTGAAGCAGAATCCAGGCGCAAGGTCTGAACCAAAATTAGCATTTCCATTAAATTGCGATGCACGGGTGAAGATGTGGTTTGTATCACATAACAATCCTGCCCTCTTACACTGCTGTGAAGTTTGACAAACAAGTTCTCGTTTGGAAATTCAACTATATCCCGTTCATTAAGAGATAATCGTAGATAATTGGCAATTTTTTGTGCTAACTCCGGGCAGGAATTTCCAGCGTATAACTTTATTCCGCCATACATCATTTTTTCATGTCTGCCGTGACTCGTATATGCCATTTTTGATCACCTTACTTTCAAATGGTTATGAATCGAAAAATTATGGCTGAAGACGGTTAGGACCGCGGAATAAATAGACTGTTTCACGAATATTGGGCAATTTAAGCATCACCATTAAAAGTCTTGATAGTCCCATTCCATAACCACCATGCGGTGGGCAACCATATCGGAAGAAATCCAGATAAAATTGAATATTGTCTGGAGAAAGTCCTTTTTCTTTTGCCTGAGCAAGAAGAACTTCATAACGATGTTCACGCTGGGCACCGGTTGTAATTTCCAAACCACCAGCAATCAAGTCAAAACTACGTGTCAGTTTTTCACCTTTTTTCATATGATAAAAAGGTCTCACAGCAAAAGACCACTCGGTAATAAACACAAAGTCACAACCTGTTCGTTGTTTTATGGTTTCCCCGAGTACTCGTTCTGCACCCGGATCCAAATCATTCTTTTTGTCTGGAGGGAGCTGGTAACCAACTTCTTTCAAAATCTGATGCGCCTCGGACATGGTAATTCGTGGGAAGGGCACCTGAGGAACTTCCAATTCAAAACCGAACACGATCTTAATCTCTTCACCATGCAATTCTTTTACACGCTTGTAAGCGTATTGTAGCATGCGTTCCTGATTGGACATGACATCCTCTTCTGATTCAACCCAGGACATCTCCATATCAACACTGGTGAATTCTGTCATATGCCGGGATGTAAATGACGGATCAGCTCGAAAGACAGGGCCAATTTCAAAAACACGTTCAAAACCACCCGCCATGGCCATTTGCTTGTAAAATTGCGGAGATTGAGCCAGATATGCTTTGGTATCAAAATAAGCTAACTCGAACAATTCCGCTCCCGATTCACTAGGACTGCCCATTAACTTTGGAGAATGCATTTCCATAAAACCATTTTCAATCCAAAATTCCCGTAAGGCCATTTCCATTGTGGTTTGAACGCGAAATAATAATAAATTTTCTGTCCTGCGTAAATCCATATAGCGCCAGTCCAACCGGAAATCCAAAGCAGGTAGGTTGTCTTTATCGCCAAAAGGCTCAAATGGTAACGGCGTTTCAGCCAGATTTTCCACCGAGATTGATTCCAGTTGAATTTCGAGTCCACCCAATTTGACTGAAGGATTATCGCTCACTTTACCAACGACCGTCAAGGCAGACTCGGTTGTAAAAGTGGAGATTAAATCAGCAAGTTCCTGATTATTTGGTTTCCAATGTGTTATTTGAACCATTCCAGTACGATCTCTAAGTACCAGGAATTGTATTTTCTTCTGATCACGTAAAACGTGTAACCAGCCTTTAATTAATACTGTTTCTTCCAAATGTGATCGTAATTCACCAATGAGGGTGCGCTCCATTTTTTGCGTCTCCTTGAATAAAAATAACAATATTGAGTCAATCAAAGTATATCTTAATGACATTCTTATGTCACGAGTTGAAGGTTGAGAGATGAAGGAAGTGAATCGAGAAATAAAGCAAAATAATCTTGAATAAGCGCAGGGGCAACAAATCGATTTATTTGGAAAGGCTAAGATTTTTTTCGATTTAAAGTAAGCGTTTTAATGATTGTTGGGGAGAATATTTACGGGCTAATAAATCGTGTACAACTTCTTCAATTTTTGACTTATTCACCTGCATTCGCCACTGCGAAGCAAAATAACTTAACAGGAGGTCGTTTAATTCCTCCTGTAATCTTGCCGCTTCTCTTTGTTGCCATTGACCATTATCTTGCAAATAGGCTTTATGTGCCACAATCGCTTCAACCAATAATTCGATCCCTTCTCCCCTGGTTGAAACAGTCGGGAATAGGGGTGGAAACCAAATATCCGGCACATCAGAAGAAACAATGGGAATTGGTTCAAAAGCCAAAGTGTGCAAATGCATCCGATCAAATGCTGAAAACTGTTGTGGGTGAGCGAGATCTAAATTTGCCTTTAATGCACGCAGTGTCAAATCTGCCATTGGTTGGTCGGCTTTATTAACCACCAGAATATCCGCAATTTCCAGAATGCCTGCTTTAATCGCCTGAATGTCATCTCCCATTCCAGGTGATTCCACCACGATCGTCGTATGGGCTAACCTTGCGATATCCACCTCTGATTGCCCAGCACCAACGGTCTCTATCAGGATCAATTCATAACCTGCTGCATCCAATATCTGGGCAAAAGCACTGGTTTTTTTCGCCAAACCCCCTAATGTACCGCGGGTAGCCATGGATCGAATAAACACGCCAGAATCACCAGAAAGATCACGCATTCGAACACGATCACCCAGGATCGCTCCACCCGTAAATGGGCTGGACGGATCGACTGCAACGATTCCGACCCTGACTGGTTGCCCAACTTTCGGTTTACGAAAAATCTTGGCAATTTGATTCACCAATGAAGATTTGCCCGCACCAGGTGAACCAGTTACGCCTACCAGGTGAGCTTTTCCAGTATAAACAAACAGCTCATCCAACAGGGCAGAGCCAAACTTGGTATCATTTTCCACTTCGGTCAATGCACGCGCAATTGCCCGTCGATCTCCAGCCAACACTGCTTGCGCATTGCCAATTGATTTCAATTCCGTTATTCCTCTGTATAGCCCAACACAATCTTGCGAACATCTTTAACCACTTGTTGGGTTACAGTTCCAGGACCGTAAACTGCGCTGACCCCCATCTCCAACAAAGCTGGCATGTCTTCTTCAGGAATAATTCCTCCCACAAAGACATGGACATCTTGCATTCCATTTTCTTGCAGGCTCTTTAAAATACGTGGTACCAGACCCATATGCGCACCGGATAGAATCGAGAGACCAACCACATCCACATCTTCCTGGAGAGCGGCTTCTGAAATCATTTCCGGAGTCTGGCGTAAGCCGGTATAAATTACCTCCATACCAGCATCCCGCAAAGCCCGAGCAATCAATTTTGCTCCACGGTCATGCCCATCCAGTCCTGGTTTTGCAATCAAAACTCGAATTTTTCGTTCCATGCAGACAACTCTCCCGCTCATTTATTCAGATCAATTCACATTTATTATACCCTCACCTTAAACCTTGTTGTCATTAGAATAAGCAGGGAGATAGCATCTTAAAGAATTTGATTCCTTAAAAAACAGATGCAGTAGACTTACGTAAAGCTGAACAGCCTATTAGATTTTTGAAATTTTATTTTCGTTTCATTCGTGTAAGAAGTTGTATATTCAATCTCTCTTTCGTATAATAATGAATCTATGGGTGGACCTCACCGTTTATGGATTGTTTGCATTATTGCCATATTTATGGTTTCTTTCACGTCGTCATCTTTTGCTCAAAATATGGAAACTGAATTTATTGGTGATCCAGGAAAATGGGTAAGCGGTCCTTTTCTGTCCCTCTACCACAGTGCCAAAAATCCGGAAATCATGTTTGGTAATCCATTAACGAATGAGTTCACAGACCCCATCACCGGTCAACGAGTTCAATATTTTGAAAAAGCCCGCTTTGATCTGGTCGAAAATAGTATAAATACGACTGCAATTTCAGCACCTCTGGGTGAATTATTGTACGTTGAAGCAGATTATAAAGAAGCCGGCATTGGAAACGACCCCTCGGTTTGTCACCGTTTCGTCAACGGAATGGAGAGCTGTTATGGATTTTGGCAATTTTACTCGACGAACGCCGGTGAAAAATTCCTCGGACAACCACTTTCCAATACACTCATTAACCCGGATGGTTTTCTGGTTCAGTTTTTTGAAAATGGGTTACTGGAATGGCATCCCGAAAGGCAGAGTGGTAGTCGGGTAATGGTGGCTGATTTAGGTAAACTTTACTTCAATGAGTTTGTCGGTGATCCAAAATACACTCATACTAACCCGGAAACGCTTCCTGCGGATATCCAGCACATACCAGAAGTCAATGTGTATGTTTCAAGTGCAATCGTACCTGCCAATAGCAGCCAAAAGATTTATGTTGTTGTTTATGATCAATATCATCAACCCATTCCCGGATCAATGGTTGGAGTGAAAGTCATCCTTCCCGATGGCAGTGAAAGTTTGTACCGGCTACCGGAAACGAATCAAGCAGGGATTTCTATCCTTGAATTGACAATTGGGAATTTAAATCCTCGTGAAATGATAGAAGTCGAAGCTCAGGTAAATAGTGGAAGCGTGATTACAAGCGGGAGCGCATGGTTTCGAATCTGGTGGTAAATTTATATTCTAAAGAACCCCCTATTGAGGAATTGCTTCCCGATTGAGAACATGGAATAAAATATGCCCATTCAATTTCAAAACAAAAGATTTTCACACCCGGACAAGAAGCGGGATGAACAGCTCCTTAAAATTATTCGTGATTTACAGGAAGAGATAAGGTCTTCTTTGGATCCCGATGAAGCACGCCGCTTGAATGCCAGTCTCAGCCAGCATCTCAGTAGGGCAAAAGAACCAGAAAATCGGGAACAAGCCATTCGAAAAGCCGTGGAACGGATCGATGAATATCCAATTGTTCGCGAACGTTTCAGTGAAAATCTGGATAAATCAACGCGATGGTATTCAAAGCCTGCCAGTGGAGATGTTGTCTCAATCGCAGGAGATTTATTTGATATTGAACCTGGAATCTTGATGGTATGCCCGGACGATCCCAACCATTACCAGCGCTACCGTCGAAATGCCAGGCAAAAACTAAGTTGTCCGCATCACCATCACAGACTTATTCCTTCGTCTGATCAGGAATCAACTTAATTCGTTAGGGGGTTTTATGCTGACAAAGTTTTGGGACAAGATTGCAGAAAATCTGGCACAAGAATCCAAAGAGATTCTTATTGCACCCGCTTTTGTGTTTTGGGCAGGGGGTATTGGGCTTTATGCCTTGAGAAAAGGTTGGCAATCATTGTTGCTTGCCGTTGCTTCCTGGAATACTGCACAATCAATCGCTGCTATTCTTGCACTTTTGGCTATCCTGACGATCTCTACAACATTAATGTCACAGTTTACCATCTCAGTTTTACGGTGGTTGGAAGGATATTGGCAAGGTCTTTTCTCGGGGATGGCGCGCAATCGGGTTGAAGCCATCAATCAAAAAATCAGCCAGAAAGAAGAACGATGGAGCTGGTTGGCAAAGCAAAGAACAAGTGAGGATCTAAGCCCTTCCCAAGCCCGGGAATACACACAATTGGATGCTGAGCTGGCAAATTATCCAGTCAATGAGATCTGGCGCATGCCGACACGTCTCGGAAACCTAATCCGTAGTGCTGAAGAATACCCGGTTATCCATTATGGTCTGGAAATCAATGTCACATGGCCAAGATTGTGGTTATTATTACCCGAACCAGTCCAAAAAGAGGTAGCCCGTTCCAGGAAGAATTTGGATCAGGCAGTTCAAATATTTTCCTGGGCAATCTTATTCCTGGTTTGGGGGATTCTGAATCCCTGGGCAATTTTGATTGCAATTTTATTGGCAATTGCTTTTTATCAATCCATTATTCAGGCAGCTGGTGCGTATGGCGAGTTGTTGAAATCAACATATGATTTATATCGATTTCGCCTTTACGAAGCAGTTTATTGGCCAAAACCGGAAAGTCCTAACGTAGAGGTGCATGCTGGACAGACTTTAACAAATTATTTACACCGGGCAGAAGCGAGTAAGAAAATCAAGTTTGAATTCAAACCAAACGATGAAAAGCCTTTAGCCAAGTGACAATAATTTATTTTATTATTTTTTGAACCAAATCTTCACTTATTTCCCATAACCGAATAACTGATTTGTCATCCATGGCTGCCTGTGAAGGTTTTTTTTCGCGACAATTGGTGAAATATTTCCCGCTGATCCCTCTTTTGCGAATATTGTAATTGTTTTGAAGAATTTATACCGTATATGACAATCAGAAAGAGGATAAAATAATTCTTATTTTCTTAAAATTATGAAATCAATAATTTTATTTTCAAAAATCAACTACATTCCAAAATTTGATATTGTATTAAATTTTTTTTTGTGTAAAATGGAATCGGCGGGCTATATTGTATGAACAATCCTGAATTATAGGTTTATAAATACTCCTGAACATTTTTTGTTAAGTTGCTTAAAAGATTAAGTTCTTGTCATGGAAATGACAATGTGCTACTTAAAATTGTTTAAATTTGGGAGGTATGTGTTTATGCCTAAAAGTGAAGATAATAGAAAACTTTTTCTTCTTTTGTCAACAATATTGCTATTATTTGACATTGTATTATTATATAGAATCATTAATTTAGGAAACAAATTGAAAAGCATTGAAGAATATATGCAACCTCCAAAATCATTAGATTTGGGTGTTGTTGCCCCGAATTTTTCTACTAAAGACAATCAAGGCAACTTAATAGAATTAAAGAATTATAAAGACGAGCGACTTTTACTAGTTTTCTCATCTCCATCCTGTGTTGCGTGTCAAGTTTTTTGGCCTGAATTAAAAGGTTTTTCTGACCGTTATCCTGAAACAAACATTGTGATGATTTCAAACGGAACCATAGAAGAAGTACAAATAATGCAAGATGAGCAGAATTTTTCTTTCCCGATAATTATCAGTGAAGTATTATTTGATAACTACAAAATTCCAGGGACTCCATATTTATATCTAATATCTTCAAAATCGGAAGTTGAATTTACAGGCTTTTCTAATAGTTTGGAAAAAATACAGCGTTTATTGGGATATTAAATTAATGTATTTGCTCGAAAGGAGATTTAAACTATGAGAAAAAAAAAGACTATTTCATATCTTGTTTAAACTAACAATATTGGCTTCATTAATATTACTGGTTTTTTCTGTATTACCAAATTCAGTTAATGCAAGTTTTTCAAATGAGCCAGAATATACTTGTCCATATTGTTTGGAGACGATTGAATATTATTTTGTAACATGTGGGGGCTGTTCCCCACCTTTCTCGGATTTACGCACAGACTGTTATCGTTGCTTTGATTGTGACCAAAGCAGTCACATTTCATGCGATGTAGCTTATTGTACTAATTACTACTTATGCAATTAAATAGAAGGGATAAATAATGAAAAAATCAAAATTTTTTCTAAGGAATTTTTCTTTATCAAAAATAATGCTAGTGATTTCGATAATCCTATTGTTCATGTCTTTTTTACCTTTGAATGTTAATGCAAAAGGATTATCTGATCTTGATTATATATGTGAATATTGTGAAATAGTATCGATTTTTGTAGAATGCAATGACACTACATGTTGCAACTATACTTACCCTGATTTTCAGATTAGAGTATATAGATGCTATGATTGCTTTAATAACTCATGGTTGGAATATGTGAATGGTTGTACATATGACTTTAATTGTCATTAATATTAAAAATGTATGTTCCTGACAAACATTCATTGTTTTATATAAGTTGCCGTTTGATTTATCAATTTTTATAAATATTTATTTTTGTTTATATCGAGAAAGGATAATCCTTAATTGATGAATAAAAATCTTTTAATATTAATATTCTTAACTCTTGTAACAATCAACTTAACTCGTTGTTCTTCGAAAAATGAAAAAGTTGAATTTTCAACACAAACCCCTGAAAACGTTATGGTTGTACCAACCCTCACAACAATATATAACGCAACAAATACTGTTAAGACCACAAATGATTTAGCTATTAATCTTGCAATTGCTTATACGATTAAATCGGACGATACCCTTTTCTCCATTTCAGAAAAATTTAATCTCGATCCTATTACGATAATTTGGGCTAACCTTCCAATAGCAGACAAATTGCACGAATTACCAGTTGGACAAATAATCCGAATTCCTCCAATCAATGGCTATTATTATGTTTGGGAGGTAAATGACGATTTAATTGAAATCTCTAATGAATATGGCGGTAAAATTCAAGATATTATAAAATGGAATAATGAAGAAATAAAAGGTGAATATCCCGATTTTACATTCGAAGCTGGAACCGAAATATTTATTCCATATGGATCGCCGGAGATTAAACCTATCCAATAATAATATTTTAGAAATAAAAATGATTTAATAAATGTTGATAATATTACAGTGATTGGTTTTACGCCTTATATTCACCATTTTTAACATATGATGTGGACGGCTTATTAGCGACAATAATGGGTCGGGAATCTTTAAAAAATAAAAAACAATCATCTATATATTATGAGCAATACTAAATAAACCCCAATCAATACTTGTTTCATCGCTTAATTTTATTAAGAATTTCTTTAAATTGAAAAGAGACCAACTCTTTCGGGTAGGCCTCTAAACGTAGCTGTTTATATGCAATTTTATTGAATTCTTTCAAACTTATCGCCTGGTGCACCACAAACAGGGCACTTGTCCGGTGCATTTCGGGCATGGGTGAACCCGCAGACTGGGCAGACGTAATAATCATATTCCTCAGTATCCAAATTGCCTGCTTCCAAATTTTTCAAAGCTTCTCGATAAAGACCCTCATGAACCTTTTCCACTTCATACGCTTTTCTAAAGCTGGATAAAGCCCGTTTATTTTCTTCTTCTTCAGCATATTTCATAAATTCCGGGTACATGCTCATGACTTCATAGCTTTCGCCATCGATAGCAGACTTCAAATTTTCGATTGTTGCCTGTACACCACCCAAAGTCCGGAAATGTGTTGCTGCATGAACAGCTTCGGCGTGGGCAGCTGCGCGAAATAATTTTGCAATCTGCTTTAACCCTTCTTTTTCTGCTGCTTCAGCAAAAGACATATACTTTCGATTTGCTTGAGACTCACCAGCAAATGCTGATTTTAGACCTTCCGTTGATTTGCTCATTTTTTTCCTCCATTAAATTATTGTACCGCCCCATATTTCATTAAAATAAGCGTACCCCAACCAGTAAAACAAGTCAATATCGATTTTACACCAAATCCAAGTGACACATTTCCTAAATTTCAGACTTTGCTTAATATCACACCACTAAATGGTGCCAGAGTCAAATTATCAATCATTCCGTCTTGAATCGCCACCACCCCGCTGGACAATTCATGTTTGAGAACACTTCCATTCACAAAATATTGGCTGACAGGTAGATTCAAATGACTTGTATTACCTGACCGGTTAAAAGCCACAATGACCTGATCCTGGTCTAATTGCCGTAAATAAACCATTACGTCATCCTGAGCATAAAGCGTTTTAAATTCTCCTGTCCGTAGAGCAGGGTGAGCGTGCCGGATGCTGATACATTTTTGATAAAACCCCAAAATCCCCGCATCCCACAGGTTATTATCCCAGGGAAATGCCTTTCGACAATCCGGATCCATACCCCCATCAAGCCCAATTTCATCACCATAGTAAACTGAAGGTGCCCCAGGATAGGTCATGTAAAACAAAACTGCCAGAAGGAATAAATCTTTTCTGCCATTTAATGTGGTCAAAAAACGAGCAGTATCATGGCTGTCCAATAAATTCAATTGTGCCAAAACTGCAGGTTTTGGATAGCAGGTAAGCATGCTTTCAACATGCCCAACAAATTTTGGTAAATCCAACACCCCCATTCCAGGAGCATGGTTAAGCCAATGTCCAAGGGAAGACGCATCGGCGTCATTTCCACCAAAATAAAGCCAGATACCGTAACTGAGCATGTAGTTCATCACACCGTCAAATTGATCACCAGCCAGCCAGCGACTGGCATTCATTGGGATTTCACCGGTGATATAAGCATCCGGGTTGGCTTTTTTTACCACCTGGCGAAATTCCTGCCAAAAACTGTCATCTTTGATTTCAAAAGGCACATCCAAACGCCAGCCATCGATACCCTGATCTACCCAATATTTAGCGACTGAGAAAATATAGTTTCGTACCTGAGGATTTGTTGTATTAAATTCGGGAAGTGCTGCTAAATTCCACCAACAGCGATAATTCGGTTCACCATCGTATGCATGCAATGGATAACCTCGGATATCGAACCAATCCACATATGCTGACTGGGGACCATTTTCCAGAATATCATTAAATTGAAAGAATCCACGACTGCAATGATTGAAAACCCCATCCAGGACAACACGTATATTGCGTTTGTGAGCTCCTCTTAGAAGTTTCTTTAATGCAGAATCACCACCCAGCATCGGATCCACTTTCATGTAATCGTGCGTATGATAGCGATGATTACTGGCTGATTGGAAAATTGGGTTGAGGTAAATGGCATTGATACCGAGATCCTGCAAATAATCCAGTTTTTCATAAATGCCAAGCAGATCCCCACCTTTATATCCCAGGAGTGTAGGCTTATTGAGCCAGGGTTCTAAATTGTTGGGTTTAACAACATGTTTCGATTGAGCGAAACGATCAGGAAAAATCTGATAAAAAACAGCATGATGTACCCATTCAGGTGTTTCAAATGGTTCAGACATGGCTTACTCCTTATTAATTTCGGTCAAAATGAATTTCTTGTGCCAGCCCGATATCTTTGATGGTTTTTTGTTGATACTGCCTGCCATCCCGAAGGACGACAACCAATTTTCGTTCCGGGATTTGGTAATCACCTTCCCGCGCCGCAATGGTTATGAAGACGTTCTTTTCGTCGGAATGAATCTGGCAGCTCGTGAAACAAGATTTTCCCTGCAAATAATCATAACTGATACCATCATCTTCATATAATTTGAAATGACCATCCTCATCCGGATAACAAACCAAGGTTAAGGGGTCGATTGCCTTTTCAGATGTGTATTGCATCGCAGGACTCATTGGGATAATCGCACCAGCTCGGGCATACATTGGCATGCGATTCAAAGGCGCTTCTGCCAGAATATAACGCCCTCCTTCATAACGGGTTCCTTCCCACCAGTCATACCAAGTGCCAGCTGGCAGATAAACTTGCCTTGCACGTTGACCCGGGTGCAAAATTGGTGCAACCATCAGATATTTTCCAATCAAAACCTGATCGGAAATATGATATGTGTTTATATCCTCTGGATAATGCAGGAACAACCCACGCCAGATTGGATATCCCTTCTCAGATGCCCGCTGAAAAACGGAATAAAGGTAAGGTAACAATTGATAGCGTAACTTCAGAGAATCCCGAACAATATTCTCAACTTCTTCCCCAAATACCCAGGGCTCGTGAGGCTCTGTTCCTGAACAGGTATGCCCTCGGCTAAAGGGATACAAAGCACCGATCTGCATCCAGCGGGCAAATAATTCCGGTGTTGCATTACCAAAAAAGCCGCCAATATCCGCACCTACAAAGGGTACATTGGATAATCCCATATTAATGAGCTGGCGCACCGATAATTCCAGGTGTTCCCAACATGAGCCATTATCACCCATCCAGGATGCACTCCATTTTTGTATTCCAGCAAAACCTGAACGGCTAAGATGAAAAGCACGTTCATTTGGTTTAAAATGACGTAATCCTTCATAGGAAGCCTGGGCCATTTGAGAGCCATAAAGATTATGTAGTACTGCGTGGGTAGTCTGTTCCTCTGGTGGTCCTTGAATTGAATCCAAGGGTAAATTTTCTCCCCTGCCACCGCCCTGGCTGAACGGTTTTTCAAAAACAACCGGTTCGTTCATATCATTCCAAATACCACTGACTCCATTTGCTTTTAATCTATTTTGCCATTTTCCCCACCAAATGCGTACATCCTTACGGCTAAAATCAGGAAAAACAGATTCATCCGGCCACACAAATCCGCTGACTAATTTTCCCTTAGCGTTGCGGATGAACATCTCTTTTTCTACACCATCTTCATAGACTGCATATTGTTTATCCACTTTAACACCCGGATCGATGATTGTAACCAGGTGAAAACCATTGTCCGCCAAACTTTCTGCCATTTCTTTCGGATCAGGGAAGCGTTCTTCATCCCAGGTAAAAACACGATAACCATCCATATAATCAATATCCAGATGAATGACATCACAGGGTATTTCCTTTTCACGGAATGTTTTGGCAATTTGGGATACAACCTGTTCGTTTCCATAGCTCCAGCGACTCTGATGATATCCCAGCGCCCACTTGGGAGGTAGTGGCATTTTCCCGAGCAAATCGCTTAACTGAGAAAGGACATCCATTGGCTGTGGTCCAAAGGCGATATATACATCCAATTCCTCGCCCTTTGCTTCAAACCTCAATTCACCAGGGTAACTGAGATCAAACTTGCTATCCTGTGTGCAGTTTACAAATACACCGTATGCAATATCTTTACGTAATGCCAGGTATGCTGGTATAGCAATGTACATTGGATCCACAAATGCACCCTGTGGTTGCACTGGATCGGTTGTCCAATTTCGCATGGTTTGACCATGCTTTTCCATTTGCCCACCACGTTCTCCAAAACCATAATAATACTCATTTTCTTCCATGCGTTTGGTAAACCAGTAATGGTCATCTTCCCAGACTGGCGATATTAGATCTGCAAAAAAACTTTTTCCATCCGGGGTAAGCATTTCCACCAAGGCGGTATCTTTATCCACTCTTACCGTAAAAGCCGAACTATTCAAAAAGAGAGCGTGTTGCGTCTGTTGTAATTCAAGCGGGATAACCTTAAATTCCTGATCCGGTTTGGTGACATCCCAGGAATGCTGGGGAGCAAAGTCGCCGCCGGGCACTATTCTCACCCGAACTAATTCGGGTTTTAAGAAAGTAACACGCATATGGGGATCTCCGCAATCCACCCATAGTTCGTTTCCATCTAAACGGTACTCCCGAACAGCGCCAAGTATAGCTCGATCTTTAGACATTTTTCCTCCCTACCATTGATTGTAGTGAATACGATCTGGTCTAAATCGTTCACCAGGCTCTGGAGATTCAGCTGCATAACCTACAGGGATGAGTGCAAAAGGCTTGATATGATCCGGCAATTTTAATAAAGTAATGAATCCTCTTTGCCGGTTTGGATCGGGATAGAGTCCGCACCACACTGCAGCTAAACCTAAATCGTGAATGGCCAACAAGAGATTCATCGTGGCATTACTACAGTTGATTGCCCAGCGTGGTTCGGATGGTTGAATGATTTCGTCTCCGCATACCACGATTGCCAGTGCAGCTTGACGAGTCATTTCTGCGTTTGGGTGAATGCCAGGAATTAAATCCAACAAAGAACGGTCATTAATGACGACAAATTGCCATGATTGCATATTGTTCCCAGAGGGAGCATGCATGGCTGCTTTCAAGGCTTTCTCCACCAATTCCGGAGAGACTGCCTGGTTGGTAAATTTGCGTACACTTCGGCGTGAAAATATTGCTTCAAATAGTTCCATCTTTATTCCTCAATCTGTTCAACAGCGTCTTTAGGGCTGATATTACCATAAATAACACCAAACAAAGCAGGTAAATAACGGTCCATCGTCCAAACATTGGCATAGACATGATTGGAGACCAAAAAGGGGGTTAATTCAACATTTTCAACATCTACACTGGTCTTAAACCGCACTTCTCCATCTTCATAATCCAGTTCAAAGTTGCCCAATCGCATGCCGTAATTTGCACGGGTAATCAGCTCGGAAATGATTGGACGCTTTTCGATAGGGATATTTACAGGAAAAAAGCTGTAAAAATAAAAAATTTGCTGTTCTTCGTTGATTTCTGCCTGGCATGAAAAACGCCCGTTTTCGCCCCAATGGTTTAGGCGCAAAACGGTCTTGTCTTCCACTTCAACATAAAACCATTCATCATTGAAAAAGAAACTTTTTAAAGTCTCAAATAACTGGGACACGCCATGGCTCCTTGAATCGAAATAATGGTTAATGGCATTCTAGCACAACCACAAAAAACAATTTGCACTTTTTTCCTTAAAAAGTGCAAATTGTTTGTCCAAATAACCAGATTATGGCAAATATTGTTATTGCAAAAGATTCAAGAGAGGAGGCATGGTCACATTTTGAGAAAGGTCAAAATTAATATCAATACCAACATTTCCATGAACTCCTACATTCTTCCCTATCAATTGTGTTGAATATGTTTGCTCAATCAACGATGAGTTTCCTCCGATGTCCACATCACCTTCCAAACCAAAAATGGTACCGGAAAAATAAGAAGTACCACCACCTTCCAGAGAAATTGAATTCGCATCATCCGGATCCATAAAAATTAACAAACCATCCAGAATGTAATAGTCCTGGTCGACATCCGATGACCGAATGCTGACAACGGCATTTGCAGAAACGGACATGTCGCCATTTCTTAAATAAATGAGAACCGTGTCCCCTGATACTGTGCCGCCATTAATTGTGACCGTATCATTAAAGCAATAAACCGGGTTTTCCAAACCATCCGGGTTGGTAAATGTAACAGTTGTTGTATCTACGTCTCCATTTACAACCAATTTATCATATAGTCCTGGGGTAATTTCTCGTGTGTTGTTATTATTCACTCGAATATCACCTTGGTTGGTGAATCCGTTACAGGTGTTTTCCAACAGACTTTTTATTTTATACGCATCACTATAAAGATCCAGTGTATATTCTGATGGCACAATATTTTCTGCATCGGCAGGTTCCAATGTTCCATTGATAAGATTTATACCACCCGGGTTTATCAAATTTGCCTTTGCGCCATCTTCCAAAGTTACAAGCAATGGGGAAGAGGCACTTGGAGGTCCGTTTATGCGCATACAGCCATTTGACCACAATCCGCCACCAGTAATATTTATTTCGCTTGTTCCGGAAACCGTTAAACCAATCGTGTTCGTATTGCAGTTAGTATAGTCACTATTCAATGCCACAATCGCGTTACCATAACCAATATTACGCTGAGGTTCCAGTCGGGTTACTGCTTCCACAGTGCTCTTTAACGTTCCGGGTGATATCAAATGCAGAAATGATGTGGAAGTTTCTGTCGTAATGCGTACTTTGAAATCAATATATTTTGGTCCAAATTCCGGATCAGAACAAACTGCCATCATGCCGTTGGGGTCAGTAATTTCATGAACTGCCCCATCATCATAAAAATTAACCGCCAAATCATCAGGCAGATTATTAGAGAAATTGTTACTGGCTGCACGTAACTTTGCTTCCCCGAACCCTGCAAGAACCTCGTCCTCCAATATGGAACAACCAAAATCATTATAGGATAAGCCCTGATCCGCCATCGCATTGGCCGTCCATGCTGCCGCTGCCAAACTGGAGGCATCTGCAGCGTTTTGTGAAAATCGCCGATCGGAATATAACATGCCCCCATCAATAGCCAGCGCGGCTACGATGAGCAAAACCAATAAAGAGACGGCTAATATAATAATGATCTGACCGCTTGATTCCTGCTTATTATTAAATAATAATTTCTTTAAATTCATATCAAACCTTCTCACTCAACACACCTTGGGGTAATGATCGTATCCTTAATGGTGGTTTCTAAGACAATCGTTTGGCGACCCAAAAATGTTCCCAAAAATGGCATTGTTATGGGGAATTCCGGGTCTTTCACAGTCACCTGGATCACATTTCCTTCACAAGCAACATCAACAGCCAAATTCGTGCAGTCATATTTATACCAGTATTGATAATCTTCACTTGACCGCTTCGCAACCTTAATATCGACCTCTACATTGGTATTGTCAACAATTCCCGCACGTACTCGATTTTCAATTTCATAACAAAATGTCGGGTTAAGGGAACCATAGGTAGCTCCTTCTTGAGCTGCATCCCGCATAGCGATGAAATAGAAAACTGCACGCCCGAGATCCACAATTCCGGCAATTAAAATCAAGAGGACAACCAAACTTACCGCAAGTTCGATAAGACTTTGCCCCTTTTCACTGGATTGTTTTTTTAGTCCTTTTTCTACCATCATTTTCCTAGTTAAAAATTGTTTGACAATAAACAAGATTCGCTATCAATTAATTTCTCACATCGATTGTAATGTCATCAGATGAGGTTTCCCATCCATCGCTTACCGTTAAGCGTAGTACATAGACTCCCCTTGCAGTGAATTGAACCGTGGGATTCACCAAAGAGTTGGGAGGAGTGGGAATAACAACACCATTATTGGGTACACTCACAACTGTCCACGAATACGTCAAAGTACCACCATTCGGAACATTATCAGGATCATAAGATGCAGAACCATCTAAAATCACATTTGTATTTCTGACTGCCGACCTGTCAGCGCCCGCAGAAGCAACAGGTAAAATATTCTTTCGTATTGTCACCGTATCATAACCATAATCCAAACCATCGAAGACAGCCAGTTGTAATACATATTCGCCTGACATAGAAAATGTCACTGTTGGGTTTTGCGAGGTTGAATTCGAAAATACAACAGTACCGGGACCACTTATTTTGGTCCACAGATAAGAGATTGACTGGTATGCAGGAACGTCCGGATCCAGATAAGAACCATTCAAACTGGCGAAACCAGTAGAACGGATGGATTGGTCACTCCCAGCATTCGCAATTGGGGCTGTATTATTCTTAATGATCACAGTATCAAAAGCTGAATCCCAGCCATCATTCGCAGTCAATCTGAACACATAAGTGCCGGGTTGTGAAAATGTCACTTGTGTAGATAATGCGGAGGCACTTGTGAAGGTAGCTGTACCAGGACCACTATCTTTTGTCCAGGTCAAAACTGGTGGAACAACATTAAAGCCATCATCGGTCACAGTTCCAGTCAAGTTGGCGGTTAACGTGCTGGAAGAAAGAATTTGATCTGCACCAGCACTGACAACAGGTGGTTGGTTGACATACACTTCAATAACATTGGATCCAATTTCTCCGCACCCATCACGAGCAATTAATTGAAGGTGGAATCGCCCTCCACGTGAAAAAGAAGCTGTTGTAGTTGGTGCAGTTGCATCTGTAAAAGTCACATATCCAGTGTTGTCAACATCCACCCATTGATAAGTGATAACACTCGGTCCATCCGAATCGGTAGCAGATCCCGTCAATTGGACGAGTGTATTTTTCGGGACTGCCGGAACCGCACTTACAACTGAAGCGGTCACAATTGGCAAAGCATTCACATGGACTGATACAGGGGCAAATGAGTTTGCATCGATATATCCATCGGCGACATGTAAGGTAAAGGTATAATCACCTGACGAAGGAAATGAATTTATACGTGGAAATTGTTGGTTTTGGTTGGGATAAAAACTCACTCCAGATGTACCGGAATATGCCCAGTCATAGCTCAATAGCCCGCCATGAAGATCCGAAGCATAACCAATTAGTTCCAGGCGCTCAGAAGTACCACAGATTAAACCGGATTGACTGACATTTCTTTCGTCAGCATTCGTGCTAACTTCGGTAATTTCAGGTTTTGCATTTGCCAGAACCCAAATGGTGTCCGATCCGGTGTATTGCCCATCAAAGACCTCTAAGTTAAATTGATAATCTCCATACGTAGCAAACTCAACTGTTGTATCCTTTGTATGTGTGCTGCTAAAAGAGACATTATCCGAATTACCGTTGACCACACTCCAGGTATGAATAAGATTTTCAGGATGCGCGTGCGTAACGGTCGCAATAATATCTTTAAACCTTGTTGTATAGTCAACCAATATCAGCCACTCATTTACAGGCAAATCATTATCTTCAATAACAACCATCGGTGCAACATTTGGCGTAGCCGTTGGAACCGCATAATAAGGTGTAGGAGTATTTGGCCTGCCCGGGGATATGCCTTGAATATCAAGATCCATCATAATCGTTCTTCCATTGATGGCTTGAACTGGCATTTCTGGTAGAATCCCAAGAATTGGTTTATAAGTTGCAATTGTCCGAATGACTATCCGATCACCAGTTGTGATATCAAAAAACCGTTCAGGATTGCTTAGATAAGAGGCGTTGTAGTCCTCACATGTCCTGGTCAAATTATCAAATTTTGAATTGGAGGAAATATTTTCAGTGGACGGGGAACTCTCGTAACGGATCTCTATATCATTTGCTGTCAATCCAGCAAAGAATCCGACGTCCATCCCTGCCTGTTTGATTCCGCTACAATCTAAATAATGGGGTATGTTACTCACTTTTTCAACTGAAGAACCATAACGGGTAGCTTCCCGGCTGGCGGTATAGACGGAACTATAAACAAGGAAAAACCTGGATAATTCAATGACACCAAATACAGCTAATAGAAAAACAGGAAGAGCAAGTGCAAATTCCACTAACCCCTGTCCGATATTTTTCTTAGCCCGATATTTTTGAATCTTCACTGCAATCCACCTGATTAGAAGTCAATAATAATGAAGAGAAAGACATAGAATCTTTCTCTAGATAGAGAATACCCTTTTTTATCCTTTTTTTCCATCCGTATATACACTTAATTATTTTCGCAAATCACCCTACTTGCGTGGGG
>PHBS01000056.1 GCA_002841995.1 Chloroflexi bacterium HGW-Chloroflexi-8 | reverse complement strand
TTTCTGGGATCATCTTCAGGAATATCTTTTTCAACTTTACCCACCAAGTCAGCACCTACATCAGCAGCTTTCGTATAAATACCACCGCCTACACGCATAAATAATGCCAACAAGGTACCACCAAAACCAAATCCTAGTAATGCGTCTGGAGCAGCTTTACCAAAAATAATAAAGATAAGTGTGCCTCCAAGTAATCCCAATCCATCTGTCAACATTCCTGTTACTGTGCCGGAATAATATGCGATAGAAAGTGCTTCATTGAATCCACGACGAGCGGCTGACGCAGCCCTAACATTTGCTTGAATCGCCATGCGCATTCCCAGCTGGCCTACTGTCAGTGAAAATGTAGCGCCCATTATAAAGGCGATTGTGCGTCCAATTGCGATCACCATTTTTGTATTGACTGGAAATTCATCCAGTGCTTCAGCGGAAGGTGGCACAATGTAGACGCTTAAAAAGAGAGCAACTGTGAGAAGTAAAATTGCAGGCAAAATTGTTTTCAATTGTGTACTTAGATAGCTATCTGCGCCGATCCGAATGGCGTTCCAGACTTCCTGCATTTTTTCTGAACCCTTGTCTTTTTTGAGCACAGATCTTTGCAATAACCAGGCATAAAACAAACTAATGAATGCTATTACTAGCACACTCCAGATTGCGATGGATTCAAATGTGTTGAGTCCATGCCTACTAACATCAAAAATATTCATCTTCCCTCCTATAAAGAAGACCTTAAAGAAAATTTTGATTACAGACGAACTTGGGTGGGTAAATCAGTTCGTTATTCAATGATTTTAACGGTAAGAAGAAAATTGTCAAATCGATATAGATTATTTTTTTTATTTTGCCGAAAAATATAATTTTTAACGAAGCTAATTTCTTTACGGAGAATAACATTAATTTTTTATTAGAGTTTTAAATTATTATTGACTTCAAACATTCGATGTTGTAATATCAATCGGATTAACTAAATAAAAAATAAATAAATAAATATACGAGCGGAAGACACCGCTCGTTTGTGCGCTAAACGAAGAAATTAATAATAATAAGTTTATATATTGAAAATAAAATTAAAAAAGTGTATGCTGATTTAGCATGCCTCTAAAATCACAATGGAAATTGAATGTTTTCCTGAGGAACCTGAGGAAACGAGGTTATTTTATAAAATATGGATAAGTTTATTAATGACGTGGATGAGGAAAACGATGACGGAATAGCCTATCCTGCTATTGCTAGATTAATTGAACTCGGTCGTCAAAAATCGTATATCACAATTGATGATATTCTTCACTTCTTCCCAGAAGCTGAACAGGATGTAGAACAACTGGAAGAAGCATTTGCTGCTTTAATGAGTGCAGGGATTCCTTATATAGAAGATGAGACTCCTCTGGATGGCCCCGTTGAAGACGACCTTGATGAGGAAACAGAAGAAAAAGAAGAAGAAGAAGATACGGTCTTATCATTTGATGATTTAGAGAATATTGATACTGATGATACGATTGGTTTATATTTAAAGGAGGTAAGCCGGGTTCCTTTACTTAATGCGGAAGAGGAAGTTGAGCTTGCACAACGGATCGAACGAGGACGTATCGCACGAGAAGAGCTCGCAAAAGGTAATGCATCAAATAATCGACGCTATGAATTAAGAAAATTAATTGAAGATGGCTGGAATGGTCGTGAGCATTTAATTACAGCAAATTCAAGACTGGTCATTAGTGTTGCAAAAAAATATATGGGTCGAGGGGTCCCATTCCTGGATCTAATTCAAGAAGGGAATATTGGTTTGATTCGGGCAACTAAAAAATTCGATTACCGAAGAGGGCATAAATTCTCTACGTATGCTACCTGGTGGATTAGACAAGCTGTTACACGCGCAATTGCAGACCAAGGCCGGACAATTCGTGTTCCAGTTCACATGGGTGATCAAATCAATAAATTGCTTAGAATTCAACATCAGCTCACCCAAAGACTAGGAAGAGAACCTAGTGTCGAGGAATTAGCAGTTGCGTTGGATGTCCCACCCAAAAAAGTAGAAAATATGATTCAGGTGGCAAGAAGACCCTTATCGTTAGAAACGCCAACTGATGATGAAGAAGATTCTGTGTTAGGAGATTTTATTGAAGATGATGAAGCTCCCCCACCGGATGATATGGCAACTTACAATTTGTTGAAAGAACACTTGGAGGAAGTATTAAATGGATTGCCTCCTAGAGAAGTTAGAATATTACAACTTCGATATGGTCTTTTGGATGGACAAGCTTATACATTGGAAGAAGTAGGTAGAAAAATGGGTGTGACTCGTGAACGTGTTCGCCAAATAGAAGCCCAGGCATTAAGTCGTTTACGTCATCCTGTTATTCGAAGAAAACTGCGTGATTATTTAGGTGATTAAATTGGTCTGTTGTAAAATTAGCGTGCTTCTTAAAGCACGCTTTTTTTATTTTGTAGAATCCGATATACTTATCAATGTTTATTACTGCATTTATTAATGTAGGAGGAAGAAATGGCTAGAATTTCCCTGCGAGAATATGTTCATGAAATCGAAACCTTAATAGACCGTGGCGACACTCAAAAGGCGATTGCACATTGTAAACATATACTCCGCTTTTTTCCAAAACACATTGACACTTATCGACTTTTTGGTAAAGCTTTGTTGGAATTACAGAAATATGGAGATGCATCAGATATTTTTACCAGAGTCCTCTCTTCAGTCCCAGATGATTTTATTTCCCAAATTGGTATGAGTATTATTCGTGAAGATGAAAATAATTTGGATGCCGCAATTTGGCACTTAGAGCGTGCTTTTGAAATTCAACCATCTAATAAAGCAGTTCAGGATGAATTAAAGCGTCTTTACTCTAGTCGGGATGGTGTTACACCAACAAAAATTAGACTTACTAGAGGTGCGCTTGTAAGAATGTATGCGAGAGGTGAGCTATTTCCACAGGCAATTGCGGAAATAAATGCTGCATTGCTCGAAGACCCAAATCGTGTGGATTTGGAAGTCATTTTAGCCAGGCTTTATTTTATGCTTGATCAAAAAATTGAGGCAACGGAGACTTGTAGTAGTCTAATTGCGAAACTTCCATTTTGTTATGAAGCTAACAGAATTCTGGCTGCTTTACTTCCTGGAACAAGCAGAGATGAAGATGCAAAAATATTCAAACAACGAGTTGTTGACTTAGACCCGTATTTCGACTTTGTTTCTGAAAACACTCCAAATCCAATAGATATCCCTGATAACAAAGTCATGATGGAATTCTTGGATTATGTTCCCGGAATGGAAACTCAAGAACAACAACAACCCGATTGGGCAAAATCGATTGGTATTGATTGGGAATCGGACACCAAAGGTGAATCATCTCAAATCGAGTCTTGGTTAAATTCCGAAGCAGAACTGAAAACTGAAAAAGAACCAGATAAGCTGGAAGAAAAAACAACCGATTCAGTCGAGAAATTAGAAAAAATTGAACTGGATGATTTTGCAAAGAGTTCGGAATTTGTTATTTCAACAAAAGACACCCCCGAAAATCTTAATACTGAAAAATATGAAGATATTCCAAAATGGATGGCAGAAGCTGGTTGGACTACTTCGGAAATTATTGATGAGACTGCACAAAAAGGATTCAATTTAGAAATTCCAGCGAATGCAACATTTCCAGCCGACAACTCGGATGAAATTCAACCCGGTACAATTCCTGATTGGATCCAGAAATTAGCCCCAAAAGACGTTTTGGAAACAGAAGATGCAGGCGTTGAATCACCGATTGACGATAGAAGTTTTGATTCTCTCTTCATGGACGAGGCAATGGATCAAGAGAATAAAGAACAACTTCCTATCCTCTCCGATAATACCTGGAAACGAGAATTTCCTTTTGATGACAATAACTTGGATGAGAATTTCATTGAAGAATCAAGTGAAATAGTATCTGAAGTAAATCCTTATGATGATATCAAGATTTCTTATGAAAATAATGAGTTTTCTGAAGAACAGCAAGTTGAAATTGTTAAAGCATTCGAAAATATACAGGATGAAATCGAAAACCAGAAACTGGAATCAAATGACGATTCCATAACTGGGTTAGCAATTGATTTGGAAAAAGTTTCTAATCCAAATGAAGATGAAAGACAGAATCTAGAAGATGCTTACCTAAAGAAAGAATTGTCTGCATCAGATCAAATTGACGATAAATTAGAGGAATTATCTCCTGAGAAAATCCAGGGAGAATCAGAAACCATTATTGAAAAACCACTGGAAGAGCCTGAAGCAGAGATGGATTGGCTTCATGGTTTGATCCATGAAGAAGAAAATCCAGAATTAGTATCTACAGACGAACTTCAAATGACAGAACTTCCATTGGACTCATTTCTTGACCAAACGAAAGTCTCACCACAAAGCGAAGAGCATCTGGAAGATTTCTCATGGCTTAATGCCTTACAAACTGATCTTAATATTGAGGAAAATAAGGCCGAACAAGGACCAGAAGCAATCACGAATCGAGAAGATGAAGAATCTTTACCGATAATCGCTAGTGAATTTTCAATCGAAGAATTAGTTTCAAATGTTTCAAAAAATCAACCTGAAGTAGATGATTTACAATTTGAGAAAGAATCATCTCTAGCTGAAATAGATGATTTACTTCTTCAAGGAGAAATGAATTCAGATGAAATCGAAGCGGAACCTGTAGTTGAAGACGTTTTTGTAAATGCAGAATTCCCTAGTGAGATTACAGCAGTTTTGCCAGAGATGAATAAGGACATTTCAGAGGAAGAATTACAACCTGAACGTGAGAATAATATAATCGGGGAAGAAAGTATTGTTTCAGATTTTGACGTGACAACCATTTCATTAGAAGAAAAATCTCCAGATTGGATAGAATCACTTATCAATGAAATACCCGATGAACCAGCAGATATTTCAATTTCTGAACCGGAATTTTCTGAAACGATGAGAAGCGAAACGTATGAAGCGAAGGTAAATAACGAAGAGGAAAGTGAAGAGGAAACTGAAATTGGCGCTGCACTTGCCTGGATGGAAGGCTTAGCAGCAAAGCATGGGGCTACTGAGGAAACATTAACATACAAACCTGGAGACCGCAACAACACTCCTCCAGATTGGATTAAAGCCTTACAGGAAGATGCTGATAGTGTAAAACAATCCGAAACAAATAATGAACTTTCGGCTGCGTCTGAAATGTTTGCGGATGAAGATTTGACTCCCTCCTGGTTACAGGAATTACAACTTGAGTCACTAGATGAGGATGCGAAAGATATTTTACCGCCCGATTTTCAAGAAGATTCAGAAACCGAAATGCAAATTCTCCTTGATGAGACTGATCAAATAGAATCCATTCAATCTGGAACTGAAATCAAAAATGAATTTGGGTCAAGGATAGAAGCAACAGCTAACACAATTGACGTAGAAGAAAAGATGATTGCAAGTACTGATTTAGAGAAAGTAACGGAAGAAAATATTTCAGCAAACGATTCCGAAATCGAATCTCATGTTCTGAGTCAGGATTTGATTTCAGAAAATGAGAAATTTGAAGAGCAGGAACAATTAATAACTGCTTTTATTCCACAGAATGAAATTCCTGAAATAAAAGAGCCTGTTATTGTTTCAGAGGATGTGGAAATTACCTCATCTAGAATGCTTCAGGATGATTCTATTTTAGGTGATCAAATTCTTGATGGAAAACTTGAGGAAGGGAAGTCTGCACTTCAAAAGGGAAACATTGACATGGCTGTTTCCATCTTTAATAGTTTCATTAAGTCAAAAGATTCTATTGATGAAATTATTGTAGAACTACAAACAGCATTGGATCATAATTTTCCCATTAATATATCTTTATGGCAGACTTTGGGAGATGCTTACTTGAGAAAAAATCAACTTAAGAATGCATTAGATGCTTACTCAAAAGCAGAAGAGTTATTGTTATAAATTATTGGAGGATTTTAATGGAACAAACATTAGTTTTAGTGAAACCTGATGGCGTCCAAAGAGGGCTAATCGGGGATATTATTCAACGCCTGGAAAGACGAGGGTTAAAATTGGCCGGCGCAAAATTAATCCAGGTCTCCGATAAACTTGCAAGGAGTCATTATGCAATTCACGAAGGGAAACCCTTCTATGAAGGACTCATAAAGTACATAACATCCTCCCCGGTCATGGCGATGGTTTGGGAAGGTCCAAGTGCTATCAGTGCGGTCCGTCAGACTATGGGTTCAACAGATCCATTAAAAGCTGCTCCTGGAACCATAAGACACGATTTTGCGTTATCAATTTCTAGAAATCTTACACACGCTTCAGACAGTCCCGAAAATGCTGCCAGTGAAATTTCCCTTTGGTTTACTCCGGAAGAAATAGTAAACTGGCAACTTTGTACTTTTGAATGGCTTTTTGGAGAAAATTAGTTCAACCTGAATCTATTGTCTTTTTTCTTTATCTTTAGAAAAATTTTTCTGAGAAAAATTTATTGACAAAACAATTGGTTATGGTATTATTATGCCACTTGGGGGCGTGGTGTAGTGGCTAACATGCGGCCCTGTCAAGGCCGAGATCGCGGGTTCGAACCCCGTCGCTCCCGCCAAGTTCAAAAAAGACTCACTTTTCAGTGAGCTTTTTAATTATGAGTGTAAATCTTATAAATATAATTTTACGAAATTTTATTTTTCACAAAATGAACACAAATCTATCGAAAAAATACTCGTTAAAATTTCTGAGCACATTCATCACGAATCTCTGTGAACTAAAAACATTTTATTAAGAATCTTGTCTAATTTAAGTACAAATAAAAGTATTTCTGTAAGCCATAAATGTTTGGCTACACGTATTTATTGAGTAAACATACTATAAGAAATGCCTGACTCTTGGTCAAATTTAAAATTTCAGTTATACGGAACCGTTTTAATAAGGTTCAATTCAACATAACCTAACCACTCAATCATTGCATCTATTTGCATGATGCGATATTGCAAAATTAATTCCTGATAAATACTTGAATTTTTTTCTTGTTCCAATTTAATACTGGCAACCCATTTTTGACATTCCTTGCGTTGCAAATCAATTAGCATAAGACCTGAATTTGAATCGTTATGAATCGTAAAATACAACTTTGCTAGGAATTCCTGTCTCATTTCTCGACCATGAAGAACAGGGTCAGTAATCCAAGCTTTAAATACCTTTTCACCAAGTTCAGTGATTGCATAAACTTTTCGATCAGGAAACTGATTCCCCTCATAAATTTGTTTGCTCAAACAACCATCGATAAAGAAATTATCTAGATAACTATAAAAAAGGCTTTGCTTAATATTCCATATTTTTTGAAATTCTGTTTTCTTTTTTATATGTTGGTATAACTCATAACCATGATACGGTTTATCTATGAAAAAACCTAAGAGAGAAGTTCTCAGATTGTTCGATTCTTTTGGACGAGGACTCATAGACAAATTATATCCCGCATTTTTTTACAATAATAAATATATAAACATGATTTTAAAAATTTTTTGGTTTTCGAAATGCAAAGTTATAATTTTTGTAAATACCTGGATCAAAAAGTAAGCTTTCTCTAAGATTTCCAACATTGGTATTTCGTAATAATTAAGTAAGAAAAGAAGTATAATTTTGTAAAACAAAATAACTTGGAGAGAAATTTGAAATTTCCTAGCCCATTTTACCGCTGGCGACCACACCCTTGGCATGGCCTGGAAGTTGGCCCTAATCCCCCAACTGTCGTACATGCATATATCGAAATATCCCCGTTTGACTTGATTAAATATGAAGTGGATAAAGAGACAGGATACTTGCGGGTTGATAGACCACAAAGATCCTCTTCAATTCCCCCAACGTTGTATGGCTTTATTCCACGTACATTTTGTGGTGAACGTGTAGGAAAGCTTTCTCCAAAAGCAGCCTCTGGTGATGGTGATCCACTAGATATCTGTGTAATTAGTGAAAGACCTATTTCTAAAACTGAGATTATTTTAAATGCCAGAGTCGTTGGTGGAATTCAGATGATAGATAATACTGAAGCGGATGATAAAATCATCGCTGTTTTATACAATGATAATTTCTGGGAAGATGCTAATGATCTTCAAGACATCCCCAAAGCATTAATTGATCGTCTTCAACACTATTTTAGTACGTATAAACTGATACCTGGTAAAGAAAAATCCACTTACATAGCTGAAATATACAATGCTGAAAGAGCGTATGAAGTAATCAGAGCAGCAATGCTTGATTACGACGAGACTTACGGGATATAAAAACAGAGGTGTGCTGAGCACACCTCTGTTTTTATTCCACTTTTAAATTTTCAATTCCCTCTTCTGGCTGTGGATATTTCATATCAAGTTTCTTTAATTCTTTTATTATGATTGATGAAATCAAATAATTCCGGTACCAATTACGGTCTGCAGGAATTATGTACCAGGGCGCATTTTCAGTACTTGTTTTTTGGAGCATATCTTCATATGCTTTTTGATAATCCTCCCAAAGAAGCCGTTCTTTAAGATCACCGCTCGAAAATTTCCATCTTTTTTCCGGCATATCAATTCTTTCCTGTAGTCTTTCTTTTTGCACATCTTTGGAAATATGTAAAAAGAACTTTAATATCGTCGTTCCCTCATCAGTTAACATTTTCTCAAACGCATTAATATGTTCGTATCTCGAAGACCAAATATTCTTTGGAACTAAATTATGTACCCTTACAACGAGGACATCTTCGTAATGACTTCGATTAAAAATAACCAATTCCCCCTTACTTGGTGTTTGTTGATGAATTCTCCATAAATAATCATGGTCCATTTCAATCGGGGATGGTACTTTAAAGCTTGCGACACGTACACCAGCAGGATTTACTCCTTCGAACACAGAGCGAATAACGCCATCTTTTCCACCAGTATCCATAGCTTGCAATACAATCAATATTTTATGTTTGCGCTCTGCATACAATAATTCTTGAAGCTTTTCAAGCTCTTCATTTAATTTTATAACTTCAGATTTTGCTTTTTCCTTACTTTTATCCCACAACGAAGTATCTTTTGTGTCGAATTTCGATAAGTTGATTTTTTCATCTGGTTTTACTCGATACTTATCCATGCTAGCTCCTCGCAATAAATAGATATAAGTTGATTATATGATACTTTTGAAACCCTCTATTGAAACCGATGCAAATTTCAACTTCAAGTTATTTCAATCGCTTTTTGTCCGTTGCTCGAAGTAATGAAGTAAGCGCACAAGAATTAAAGTAACAACCTAAAGCCATCCTATTAATTAATCGAATTATTCCTTTCAATTATTCTCGGATTTTTATACGTTGAGCAAGATTTTCGGACATTCAAAGCAAATAAGCCCTTTATATCAATCACAAATCTTTTTTATTTCACTGGTATGCTCACTTTAAATATTTGGTCAAATCATTCTAAACATTTATTAAATAGTCCTTATCTTGATCATAAAAGATTTTGAACTAAAAGTAGCCGACAATCTCCAATTGATATTTGTCTAGAATTATTGCTATAAAATCAATAATGATGCTGCTTACTGAACTTAGGAGGAAAATTTGGTTTTTTTGACTTGTACCCTAAATGAATCAATTTTGATCAACTCAAATTATTTTGAAATATTAAGAAACCATTTTCCATTCATTTTCGAAATTCCTGAAGATTGTAATCAAAGTGAATTCGATGAATTAACAAAATTTTTTTCTGAGGAAATTAGTGTCATTCTAAAAAATGAGATTGGTCTAGAGAAATTCCACTCAACTAATATTGATCAGAATTTCACATTTAAAATCTCCACTAAAATCTCCACAGATATTCCTCCCGATACTATTCCAACGAATCTATCAAAATTCTTTAGATTTAACAAATGGGTGAAAATTCGGGACGAGGTCTTTGATTATTATTTGAGAATTCCGATCAGTAATTTTGTTGGGAGGATAATTGATTTTTATAATGATGGGGATAAAGATATTTTTTATATTCAATGGAGCTGTCAAAGTTTAGATAAGATATCACAACAAAGCATTCAAAAATGCCTTAATAAAAAAATTTCACCTTTTGGAACATACATAAGCAAAGATTTTATTCTCCCGATTAATTTTTCTGAACCCCCTTTCTTAATTGAAAAAAAACAAATGGATTTGTTAAAACCATTTTTCAAAAATAAATTTGAAGATGAATATAATTCGGTTTTTGATAATAAAAATCAGGATGACTTTCCATATCAAATTTGGGAAAGATTTTTAGACAATTTATTTCGAACTGAAAATAATATAAATTTGATAAAGAACAAATCAGAATTTAGAATAGTTTCGATTGCAGGCTCGGACGAAAAAAATGGGGTCTGGGTAGAAGTAATGAATACAAATCAAAGGTTTGTAGCACCACTAAATTCCTTCTTAAAAATCAAAACATCACTATTAATTGAAAGATTTTTTGTTTTTTATAAATATTGGTCTACCTATTTTTGTCGGGATTAAAGTTTACCAGGTGAGTATATTTTTTAACCATAAACCTCGATCTGTTGAAATCAACAACTAATAGTAAGAAATAGGAATTTGACGTACAATACACGCATGATTCCAGAAAAACAATTTAATATCGGCAAGATTTTAATTTCAAACAGTCTATTTCTAGCGCCTATGGATGGATTCACTGATCATCCATTTCGGATAATATCAAAAAAATTAGGTGCCGGTGTGATTTTTTCTGAATTTATTAATGGTTTGGATATTGTAAATAAACACCCTTTTCTTGAACAAAAAATATTTTTCACTGAATTTGAACGACCTTTTGCTTATCAAATTTTTGATGATTCACCCGAAAGAATCCTATTTGCTGCGCAATTTCTAGCTGAAAGAAATCCCGATTTTATCGACATCAATTTTGGTTGTTCGGCTAAAAATGTAGCCAATAGGGGAGCTGGTGCAGGGTTATTATTACAACCACAAAAAATATCCAGAATAATTTCTTTGCTTGTCAAAAACCTTTCAATCCCCATCTCAGCAAAAATACGACTTGGCTGGGATGATGCTTCCCTTAACTATCTTGAAGTTTCAAAAATAATTGAAGAAGAAGGCGCAGCTATGATCTCAGTTCATGGCAGGACAAAAAAGCAAGGATATTCTGGAAGTGCGAACTGGAAGGCAATTGAAGAAATTAAATCAGCAAGGAACATTCCAATAATCGCAAATGGAGATGTGAATTCAAAAGATGACATCCAAAGAATCTCGAGTGCAACGAATTGTGACGGAGTAATGATTGGGAGAGGTGCTATACAAAACCCCTGGATTTTTCAAAGGAAGAATATTGAAGATGTAACCTATCAGGAAAGACACACTTTATTCTCAGACCATTTCAATTCGATTTTGGAATTCTATGGTCAAAAAACAGGAATGGTTCTATTTAGAAAACATCTTAAAAGCTATATTAAGCTAGATCACCTATCCAGGTCTGAAAGGATTCAATTGTTTCATCCTTTGGACAAGATACACTTTTTAGATCAAGTGGAATTTTATATGAGATCACAAATATCTAGTCAACAGGCTTGATTTCGATCCTGGCTTGGTCTAGTGTTTCTACAGCGTGTCTTAAATGCGGAATAACAATACTTCCACCTACGACTAATGCAATATTAAATGCTTCAATTATTTCTTCATTATTCAACCCGCAATTAACACATTGAATAATGTGATAATCAATACAATCGTTACATCGCAAAACCATCGAAGCCACAAGACCCAACAATTCTTTAGTTTTTTTATCTAAAGCCCCTTCTTCATAAGCTCTGGTATCCAAATTAAAATATCGATTAATCCCCAAATGATTGAGGCCTTTAATACGATCATTCATTTTTGTTCGATAAGCATTAAACTCGGTAATCCGATTTGACATAATAAATCCATTTTCCAATTATTTTTGAATTGTATATACTAATTTTTAAAGGTTTTAGTTCTGTTAACTTCTAATTTAAAAATTCTATGAATAATCGCTGATGATGCTGCATAGGTAGAATCCATTCCAAAATAGGATAACGTACCTGCACCTAAATTCCTACCTTTGCTAAGAGGAGTATCAGAAACGTAGTGGATGATACCAAGATCAAATGGAATCCCGTATAAATTTACTATTTCATTTGTTGGATGGCGTGTAGGACGATACATTTCGTAAATTGCTGAAAGAAAAGGCCCTGCTTCCATTTCGATATCGGAATAACCTTCTCGGTAAAAGACATCTGCTAATTTGCTATTTTGTAGAAATGTTCCTAAAACTGTTACTGCTTTTTGATTATCCAAAACGGTTCCATAAATAAGGTTATCAATAATATCTTTTGCAGCAAATGCATTTTGGAAAAGGTAAGTATTTTGTGAATGCTCATCCTGTACAACACCTGGAATGATGATATCCCCTAATACACCATTGAGGGTGGCTGCTTTTCCCATGATGTAAATTCCTAAAATTGGATTAACATGTTCAGCAATTTTTGTCAGTATGTTATAAGCAGCCAAGCCTAAGGGATAATCAATATTTAGAATCAATGCATCGCTCTTTTTCAAAAAATCCCAATCTACAAATGTTTTAAGTCTGGGATCAAAATGATCTGGACACAGTTTGTTTATTTGAATAATTTGCGCATCTACATCAAAATAATGGCGACTGGCTACGCGCAATATTCCACAATTATTTTCACATTCAATTTGCTCCTGAAGAAGGTATTTTCCTTCTTCAGTTTGTTGATACTTCTTTAATGAATAATATAAGAAATTTTCAATGCTCGCAGGTTCATTACCTGAAATTATGAGATTCCATTCTTTTAATAACTCAGAATTCTCTTTTCGATATATAAAATCTTCTATGATTTCTCTTTTTTGTAAAGCAAAACCCGTAACCATATTCGAAATCGAATGTGTATTACTCGAAACAAAATAAATTGGACTTTTCAACAAATCCGGGAACTTTCTCTCAATGTTTTCCCACCATGCTCTAGTCGCACGCCAGTATTCACTTAATGGACCACCCAATAAATTTACACGAAAATCACATTTCTTGTTTTTTATTTCCCTAATATTTTCTATGAAATTTTCTTTCCAAATTATTTGTAATCTTTTTAAATCTTCCTCGCTGACGAGTAATGAATTTGCCAAAAAAACAAAGTTTTTGCTATTCGAAATCACTGATTCCAAATCGAATTCGGGCGAAATACGTTGTAATAAAAAATTGATTTTATTCCACTCAATTTGATACGCAGTCATAACAGGTAACACGTCTTCTATATCGGATCTACTCGCGATAAAACATGCTAATTTTCCATCACCATCAAAAAAACATCTCCGTCTTCTAGCAACAGCCGTAACAGCACGCCAACTTTCAACATTCTCAAATCCATGTTGTTTAAAAACTTCGGCGCTTTGACCAAGTATAACTACGCGAACATCCGGCATACATTCTGGTAACCTCAAAAGGCTGTAAACAAAAGCTGACATATCCGGATGATTATTTCTGGCATTAGGATGCAATAAAGATCCCATGGATGCATGGACCTCTTCTATAGTTTTTATGTGAATTTCAGTTGTTGATCTTAACAATGAATAAATCGTTCTTAAATACAAATCAATTTCTTCAGTAGCCGTCCGCGGGATTGTTCGTTCCATTATTCCTCTTCACTTGGTTTTGAGCCATTATAACGAAATTATTACAAAGTTCTATCAAAAACATTTATCTTAATAATATAATGAGAAATATAATAATTGGACATATTTATAATATATCAGGATTGTGATGCAAAAAAATTCGGAAAAAATTCATACTACAACTAATGAATTTGATTTACTTAAACTTTATTCATTGTTGTCTTCGAATTTCCATAACATGGATAGTAAAGATTTTATTCTTACAATTAACAATAATATGACAATTATTGCAGATTTTCTTGATGTCGACCGTGTCATATTATATTCTCTTGATCCTGAATTAAATTTTTCGCTGTTCGAATATAAAAAAGATAAATTTCCTTCCCACTGTAATCTGACCAAAAACGACATCCCGAAAGTATTTCCTTGGTTAATTTCAGAATTAAATAAAAATCAACCACGTTTTTTTAAGGGAATTCACCAGCTACCCCATCTCGCATCAAAAGAACGGTCATTTTTAGAAAATGAAGGTATTGCATCTATTATTTGGATTCCAATTTTCTTTCAAAATTCACTTTACGCATTTCTTGAGTTTACAAGTTTTTCTCGTATCATCACTTGGGAAGATTTTCCTCAGTATTTATTTCTGAATTTAGCGAACATCTTTTTCATCCCGTTGGTTCGGAAGAAAAATGAGGATAAGTTAGCTACTTTAAATGATTCGTTGGATCAAAAAATAAATGTCAAGGAAAACGAACTAACAACATTATTGAACATGCAAAGAGTTCTCACAACTGAATTGCATATAGATCACGTTATCCAATTAATTGCAGATGAAGCCAGACGCCTGACCAATACAAAGCTAAGTACCGTTTGCTTACTGGAAAATGGCAAATTGATCCTTCGAGTAGCTTCTGGTGATAATTCAGAACATCTTACTCTCGGATACGAAATTCCATTTGACAGATCCTTCTCTGAGTTTTATTTCCGTATTGATTCACCCATTTTCGTCGATGATTCCGAAAATGATTCGGGTGTATTTAGTGAAGTTTTAAAATTAACCAAATCAAAATCAATATTAATTATCCCACTAGTTTCCGGGCGTGAACCTATCGGTATTCTTTCAGTTTCTGACAAAGAAAACGGAATTTTAGGTTATGAAGAAGCAAGACTAATAAAAATGTTTGCAAATATAGCCATTATTGCTCTTGAAAATGCACGCATTTATAGACAAGAACAAAAACGCAGAGAAGAGGCAGAAAATGGAAAAAAGATTGCCGAAGCTTTACGGGATATTCTGCGAGTCCTAAATTCTAAAATGGCTCTTGATCAAGTCTTGGCATATATTGCGCTCCAATCAAAAGAATTATTAAAATCCTCTTCAACAATGATCCGAAAAATCAATTATGAAAATGGGACTGTAATTACCGAAGCATCCAGTAATCTCCCTGAGGAATTTGTAATTATTAATG
Organism: Chloroflexi bacterium HGW-Chloroflexi-8; assembly: GCA_002841995.1. Classification (GTDB taxonomy): domain Bacteria; phylum Chloroflexota; class Anaerolineae; order Anaerolineales; family Anaerolineaceae; genus UBA6170. The sequence goes on along the minus strand of PHBS01000056.1, from coordinate 6,067 downwards.
AAATGCCATTCTATCCAGGTGGATCAGAAAGGGTTTTACGAGAAAACAAGCCAGTTTTTGTATCGAATTTGAATGAAAGTTTAGGGAGATACCTGAATGACCCTCAAGAATTGTCCAGTCCCCAACAAGAATGGGCGAAGATCATTCTTAAATATTATCACTCCCAATTAATCGTCCCATTAATCATTAATGAGCATCTCTACGGTACTCTTACTTTTTATTATATTTCCCCTACAGATTTCACAGAAGAAGAAATTCATTTGGGCATGACTCTTGGCACCCAAGTTTCACTAGCCATTGAAAATGCAAGATTACGAGATCATGAAAAGGAAATTGCAATAGCAACTGAAAGAAATCGTTTGGCTCGCGACTTGCACGACGCTGTTACCCAAACACTATTCTCAGCAACTTTAATTGCGGAAGTTCTTCCGAAAGTATGGGATAAAAACAAAAGTGAAGGTGAAAAAAGATTAGAGGAGCTCAGGCAATTAACAAGAGGTGCATTAGCAGAGATGCGAACTTTATTACTTGAACTCCGCCCATCAGCACTAATGGATGCATCCTATTCTGAATTGCTGCACCAATTATGTGACGCTCTCAAAGGCAGGACCAGAATTCCTGTTGAACTCGATATTGAATTTGAACCCATACTGCCAGTGGAAATAAAAACTGCTTTTTATAGAATTACACAGGAAGCATTTAATAATATAGCAAAACATTCAAATGCAACCTTAGTATCAGTCAGGCTCTACCAACAATCGAATGCTGTTGTTTTGGAAATAGAAGATAATGGTAAAGGGATGAATGAGTCAAATGCCCCATCAAACCATTTCGGATTGGGGATCATGAAAGAAAGAGCATTAAATATTCGTGCAGATTTAAATATTAACAGTAAATTGGGAATAGGGACGATAGTACAGCTTATTTGGAATAAGTCGTTTTCAAATCTCTAAAAAATATTTTGTACAATAAATTTTGTTATTTCATCTGCCCCATTGGTCATCGATCGCGGTCTGACTGTGGCATTTATCAATTCTAAAATATGGGAATTAATTGATCCATCCATTATTGTTTCTAGATCAATCGGTGAACCAACCATCTCCTGATTGATAAACTCCTCCAAAATTTTAGATTCCCTAAAATTCTTTCTCGGAATGTAGAGAAATGGAATTTGGGCTGAATATACTTCAGCAATCGTGCTATAACCTACTTTTCCAATAACCAACTCGCTCGCATGAACAAGGTCAGGATGAAAAAATTCGTGATCATGTGGTAATAAAATAACATTCTTTTTCCTGGTAATAGAGGTTACATTCATTCCAGGGATTACGAATGTAAAATCATTTTTTTGAGTATTCAATTTGCTCAAATTTGCGGTAAACGGAATGCCACCCATAGTGATTAGAATCATTTTGGAAAAATCTGGTATTCCCAAAGAATTTTTAATTTCATGCTTGGGAATCCTTTTATCTCGAAAAATAGGATCTATTAATGGAAGGCTGAAATCCCTGAAACAAAGCGGATTAGTTTGAAAATGAAAATCTGCTTTTAAATATACAGCTTTAAAATATTCGATATATTTTAAAAATTCTGGATATTTTGACAAATATGGCTCATAAATCCAATCCCATGTGAAATTTTCTATCAACAATGATTTGATTTGGGTTCTTCCAGCAGCCTCAATACCAAGTGGTGAAATATCACTTACAATAAAATCCACTTTTAATGCTTTTAATACGTCGCCAATTGAATCCAACAGGTTGTCGGAAATTGGAAAAAATCGTTCGAGACTACCTAAGGTTTTTTCCAAATCCTCTGTAAATGGATTCGTCTGTATAAGTCCAACATCAGTCTGTACACTGAAAAATTGAAAATCGCAAGATAAAGATTTTTCAAAAAACCATTTTGGAACCATTGAAAATATGCTAATTTTTATTTCTGGATATGCGAACAATCTATTTATAATTGCTGATGCACGCGATGCATGACCGAAACCATGTTCAGTTATAAAGAAAGCAATATGAAACATTAATTATTCCGGATTTTCCTTGAAATAAAAATTGAGTATGAATAAAATTTCGGTAAAATCTATTCAAAAAACAAGTCGGTTGGATTATTAATTTCAAATGGCAAACTGACATTCATTCGTCGTATGCGATCTGTTTCTTTTTCGATCACCCGTAGAACAACCACACTCATATCATCATTTGGTTGGTCCTGATCCAGGCGTAAGGCATAGGAAAGAAGAGAATCAGCAATATATTGTGCTGAAGGCTCCTGATCGTCTAGATAGGCTTCAATTAAAGAACAAAGATCGATTAATTGTCCATATTTCTCGCCAGCTGTGTAAATCCCATCAGTGTACATAACAACAGTTGTACCAATCCGTAATGGAAACTCGGTTATGGCTGGCCGGATATTTCGTGTGTTGCCAATGGGCTGACTTTCACTTCCGATGCACTCGATATAATCTCCTTGAGATACAAAAACAGGTGTTGGGTTGTTACGTGAAATTACTATTGTCTGTGTTTGGAAATCTGCAGATAGCACATTTAGATAAACTGAACTCGTGCCGCCACGTTCCATGAACAAGTAATCGGATGCCGCTCGTGCTGCTGCTCCATCTCGTACACCATCAGATAATAAGTTCATTACCTTTCGCACTACCATTGAGGAAACTATTTTAGAATGATGTCCAGATGATCTGGCATCCGCTAAAACACAAGAAACACCCCCCATTGGTCTTTCTACGATTTCGAGGGTGTCGCCACTTTCCATTGATTGGTACTTACCAGCTTTGGCTACTGCTAACTGAATTTCCATAATAAGGATTTTATTCCATTTCTAAGAAAAATGGAAACAATTATCAAAACTTTTCAATAGTTAAGAAAAATAATTGTCGTCCTTTATATTCAATTGTTGTAATTTCATGTTTTATATTACCAAACCATGGTATTGTACTCAGTTTTTGTTCTAAGGAATCTATGGAAAAACTTTGCTTAGTCAGCATATAAATGAATCTATAAAAAATATCAATAAAAGATCGTTTATTATAAGAGACAGCAATTAATGCAATAAATTTACCAGGTGATCTCAGTACGCGTATTAATTCTTGATGGAATTTCTCAGAAAATACAAACTCACTTGGAAATGTTGTTAGTATTAGATCAAAAGAATCATTTCTGAACGGTAAAGAAGAACTATCTCCTCTTGTTATTATTGGTGAATGTTGAGTGGTTGTAAAACGATTCTTAGTGATTTTGATCATGCTTTGGCTTTCGTCAATACCAAATATTTTTTTTCCTCGATTTGAAATTTTATTTATTAATTTGCCGGTTCCAAAACCAATCTCTAGAATCATTTCTTGCTGTGTTACAAACGGAAGTATTTGATAAACCCACTCAAACCATTCTCCTCCTGACACAAATCTGGCAACAAAATCATAACTCCAGGCAAAGGAATGGTATAAGTTATTGTAAAAGTATTTTAAAAATGAGTTAAGAAAATTTTTCAATTCGCATGAACCAAATTTACATCTATAAGTACATAATAACGCAAATCATTTAACGACATCTTTATGATAACGACCATAGCTTGAATTCCAATACTTGTTCTGATACACTTTTTGGTATGACCTCTTACCATTTGAAGGATTTAATAATGGACACTCCTATAAAACCTGCTGAATTCGCAGAACAGAAAATCATATCATCAATTTTAGGAAATCAATTTCCAATTAACAGCACACTCCCTCCAGAACGAGATTTAGCTAAGTTATTTGGTATTACACGTCCGACTTTACGGGAAGCGTTACAAAGGCTATCCCGGGATGGTTGGATTGAAATCCATCAAGGGAAATCTACAAGAGTAAAAGATTTTTGGAAAGAAGGGAATTTAAATGTCCTATCTACCTTAACAGATTTTCAGGAGTATTTACCGGATGATTTTGTTTTACTTTTATTGCAAATCAGGTTGTTATTAAGTCCAACTTATACGTACATGGCAATTGAGAATAATTCGGATGAAATAATCAACCTTCTTAAATTACACCCACAAAGCTCTGATCCTGCTAAAGTTTTTAGTGAATTTGATTTTCTGCTACACATACGTTTAACCCAATTTTCAGGAAACCCTGTTTTTACTTTGATATTAAACGGTTTTCACCGTCTCATACTTGAAAAATCAGATATTTATTTCGTAAATCAGGAAGCACGAGAATATTCAGTTTTTTTCTACCAATCATTACTTCAATTAGCTACAGAACATAATCCTGAAAAAGCTAAACAACTTTCGACCAAAGTCATGACTGAAAGTATCACTTTTTGGAAAAAAACATCAAATACTCTTTAGGAGCATATTATGAGTGAAGAATTTATACTATCAATTGACATTGGAACGCAAAGTGTAAGAGCGATGATATTCGACTTAAAAGGTAATTTGGTCGCAAAATCAAGAGTCCTGATTGAGGATTATGCGTCACCAATCCCTGGATATGCCGAATTGGATCCAATAAAATTTTGGAAATCCTTATGCCAAGCTTGCAATTCTCTTTGGGAAAAATTTGAATACCCAAAATCTAGTATCAAAGCATTGGCGTTGACAACGCAAAGATCAACCTTAATCAATTTGGATAAAAATGGGGAACCTTTGAGACCCGCAATTGTGTGGCTGGATCAACGTAGAACTGAGAATTTACCACCTATAAAAGGTCTTTGGGGATTAGCATTCTCGTTAACTGGTATGCACGGAACTGTTAACTATCTTAAATCTGAAGCAGAGTGTAATTGGATTCGAACCAATCAACCCGATATTTGGGAAAAAACTGATAAATTCCTTTTGTTGTCAGGTTACATAACACACAAGTTAACAAATGAATACCGAGACTCAATCGGATGTCAAGTTGCATATATTCCCTTTGATTATAAAAGCCAAAAGTATGCAAGTAAATTCGACTGGAAATGGCAAGCTGTCCCAATGGATATCAATATTTTGCCTGAATTGGTTCAACCAGGTTCTGTGTTAGGTTATGTCACTAAAAATGCAAATGCTGAAACGGGAATTCCTGAAGGTCTGCCATTGATCGCCGCAGCAGCTGATAAAGCTTGTGAAGTCATTGGATCAGGCTGTCTTCAACCCAATGTTGCTTGCTTAAGTTTTGGTACCACAGCGACAATAAATACTACACATAAAAAATATACAGAAGTGATCCCTTTAATTCCACCTTACCCATCGGCTATACCTGGATACTACAGTTTAGAGATTCAAATTTATCGAGGTTTCTGGATGGTTAGTTGGTTTAAGAGAGAGTTTGGTCAAAATGAGCAAAGACTTGCAAATGATCGAGGAATTGAAGCAGAAGAATTGTTTGACAATTTAGTAAATTCAGTTCCCCCGGGATCCCTTGGCTTGACTCTTCAGCCTTTTTGGTCGCCAGGACTAAAAAGACCCGGACCAGAAGCAAAAGGAGCAATCATCGGATTTGGAGATATCCATACAAGGGCACATTTTTATCGCTCTATTTTAGAAGGCCTTGCTTATGCACTCCGAGATGGTGCTGAAAAGACCGTCATAAGAAGTCATGTGCCGATCACGGATATTAGGGTGGCCGGAGGTGGAAGCCAAAGCGATGCAGCTATGCAAATAACTGCAGATGTGTTTGGCCTTCCTGTATCGAGACCACATGTTTATGAAGCATCAGGTCTTGGTGCAGCAATCGATGCTGCGGTTGGATCAAACATGTATGCGGATTTTGATTCTGCTATTAAAGAAATGACAAGAACTAGCACTACATTTGAACCTAATATGCAGACACATAAAATTTACGATGATCTTTATCATCAAGTTTATCAACCCATGTATAAACGGCTTAAACCTCTTTATGAAAATATTAGAGACATTACAGGTTATCCGCCAAAGTAACAATTTATCGTTATAATTTAGAACTGTGTTGGCTTGACTTTTGAAAACCAGACCTTTAGAATGAATGTATCCATTTATGGTGTTTGATAAGAGACCTATCAATAAAAGGCACCGAAGGGGCAAGTATTTTCATTGGCAACGGAAATAT
>PHBS01000055.1 GCA_002841995.1 Chloroflexi bacterium HGW-Chloroflexi-8 | reverse complement strand
AAGGGTATCGTGAAAGGCGTGAACGACAGCTAAGGGTTTTAGCGCGCCGAATGGCCGAACAGGTTATTCACACGGGGAGGAAACAAAATCTTGAACCCATGCCCGCCAATGAACGTAGAGTGATCCATCTTGAATTAAGAGACCACGAATTTGTAACGACAGAAAGTGTTGGTGAAGAGCCAAATCGTAAAGTTACAATCATCTTAAAAAAGTAATTAGTCTTTTTTGGGACGCCAGGTATGGCGTCCCAACTATTTAAACTAGAGTTGTTAAGGCAGGAAGAAACCATCTGTTGCGGAGGGAGATAATTTGAAGGCAGTCGATATTATTATAAAAAAACGGGAGAACGAGGTTTTAACCAAAGAAGAAATTGATTTCTTTGTCAAAGGTTTTACTTCTGGTGAAATTCCGGATTATCAAGCGTCTGCCTGGGCCATGGCGGTTTTGTTAAATGGTATGACTGATCAAGAATCCACGAATCTTACTTTAGCAATGGCACATTCCGGAGAAATTTTAGACCTTTCCAAAGTTGTCAAAATTAGCCTCGACAAGCATTCGACCGGTGGTGTCGGAGATAAAACGACTTTAGTTGTCGGTCCACTAATTGCAGCATGTGGTTTGCCATTTGGAAAGATGTCTGGAAGAGGGTTAGGCTTTAGTGGGGGTACACTCGACAAAATGGAGTCAATTCCAGGTTATCGTGTCGATTTATCACCAGAAGAGTTTATTCAACAATTAAAAAAAGTTGGCATCGTTTTATCCGGACAAAGCGGAAATATGGCCCCTGCTGATGGAAAACTTTATTCTTTACGAGACGTCACGGGTACAGTTCCTTCCATCCCATTAATTGCCTCATCGATAATGAGCAAGAAAATCGCTGCTGGAGCTCAAGCGATGGTTTTAGATGTAAAAGTAGGTGTTGGTGCTTTCATGGAAACATTGGATGAAGCCCGTACTCTCTCCAGATTAATGGTTTCAATTGCAAATTTAACGAATCGAAAAGCAGTTTGCATGTTGTCCGATATGAACCAACCTTTAGGGAATGCCGTTGGTAATTCTCTGGAATTATTGGAAGCAATAGACACTTTACATGGTGGTGGACCATCTGATTTCACCGAACATTGTATTGCCGCAGCGACTTATTTGACAGTTCTTGGTAAGAAGGCGAAAAATCTGGTAGATGGCCGAAGATTGGTTGAAGATGTGTGGAAAAACGGTAAAGCCTGGGAAGAATTTCGGAAATTGGTCATTGCGCAAGGTGGAAAAGTTGAATTTATTGATAATCCGGAATTATTACCCAAAGCCAGATTTGTCGAAACAGTAAATTCAAAAGTTAATGGTTTTGTGAAGTTTGTAAATGCTCGTACTATCGGTGAAGCTTCCGTTGATTTGGGGGCTGGTAGACTGAAAAAAGGTGATCCAATTGACCATGCTGTTGGTATTGTGGTTCATCGGAAAGTTGGCGATTATGTTCTGGAAGGAGAGTCAATTTTCACTATTCATGCAAACTCATCTGATAAATTAAATTTGGCTCTTCAGCAAGTTGAAAAAGCTTTTGAATTTCAAAAAGAGAAATGCGAACCTTTACCTCTTTTTTATGAAATTGTAGAATAAATTTGTAGCGATAATATTCAAATTGATTTTTATTCTGGATTCTGGTATTATTTGAAGCTAACAACTAGAAAAGCGAAGATGGAAACGAGTAATTAGCGAAGTGCTTTACAGAGAACCTGAGATAGGTGAAATTCAGGAAGATAACTGCTAATGAAAATCATTCCGGAGCTTCAACCCGAAAAACCATGAATAAGGTTTATTAAGGAAGACGATTTCGTCCATCGTTACCAGGGCGTAGATATATTTGAAAAGTATCTATCAAAGTGCTCGCTACTCATTGGGAGAAGCAGGGTGGTACCACGGGAATTCTTCTCGTCCCTGAACTGGATGAGAATTTTTTGTTTAATTTGGAGGAAAAATGTTCAAACCCGTTTCACCGAAATTGAATGTTATAGAAATGGAAGAGGAAATACTCAACGTATGGAAAAAAGAAGATGTATTTCAAAAAACCCTTATTGAGAGAAAAGGTGGACCTGAATATGTTTTTTATGAAGGACCTCCAACTGCAAATGGTCGACCTGGAGTACATCACGTTTTAGCACGAGCTTTTAAAGACATTTTTCCACGGTTTAAGACTATGCGTGGTTATTACGTTTCTCGAAGGGGAGGTTGGGATACACATGGGTTACCTGTAGAAATCGAAGTCGAAAAACAACTTGGTTTCAAAAACAAACAGGAAATCGAAGATTATGGAATTGATAAATTTAACGCAAAATGTCGTGAATCTGCATTCACTTACATTCAGGAATGGGAGAAATTAACCGATCGAATGGGTTATTGGGTTGATTTGGAAACCGCATATATAACCTTTAAAAATTCATATATTGAATCAGTCTGGTGGATTCTCAAACAATATTGGGAAAAGGATCTTTTGTATCAAGGTTTTAAAGTTGTTCCTTATTGTCCAAGATGTGGAACACCTTTATCGGATCACGAAGTAGCACAAGGTTATGAAGATACTGAAGATCCCTCCGTGTTTGTTCGAATGCGGTTATTAAAGGATAAAGAAACATCATTCTTAGTTTGGACGACAACACCATGGACACTCCCTGCAAATGTTGCCATCGCAGCTGGTGCTGAATTGGATTATGTATTGGTCGAACGAATTCTTCATGATGATCACAAAGAAAAACTAATCCTAGCTGAAGCCCTCATATCCAGCGTGTTTGGTGATGAGAAAGTAATAATTTTAGATCGGTTCAAGGGTTCAACATTAAAAGATCTTGAATATGAACCGCTTTACAAGTTCTTGCCACTGGAAAAACCTGGCCATCGTGTGGTTTTGGGTGATTTTGTTACTACAGGTGATGGAACCGGTCTGGTTCATATTGCTCCAGCATTTGGTGCTGACGATATGAACATTTCAAATGAAAATAATTTGCCCTTCTTGATGACAGTTGGACCGGATGGTTCTTTTATACCTGAAGTAAAACCCTGGGCTGGCATTTTTGTAAAGGATGCTGACCCATCAATAACTCTGGATCTTATCAATCGTGGTCTGCTTTTTCGGGAAGGTAGGATAACGCATACTTATCCTTTCTGCTGGCGTTGTTCTTCACCATTGTTGTATTATGCACGACCAACATGGTATGTTCGAACATCAAAATATAAGGATAAGTTGGTTTCACTCAATGAGAAGATCAATTGGTATCCAGGTCATATTAAAAATGGCCGCTTTGGGAATTGGCTGGAAAATAATATTGATTGGGCATTGGGTCGAACCCGATATTGGGGTACACCATTGCCTGTGTGGCAATGTGAATCGTGTAAACACCAGCACTGTATTGGTTCTGTTGCAGAACTCACAGAATTATCTGGAATGGATATGAACGAATTGGATTTACACCGTCCTTATGTGGATGAAGTTCATTTAGCCTGCCCAAAATGTGGTGGAGTGATGATGAGGGTACCAGAACTGATTGATGTTTGGTTTGATTCTGGATCTATGCCATATGCACAATGGCATTATCCTTTTGAAAACCAGGAAAAATTCAGGCAGCAATATCCAGCGGACTATATTTGTGAAGCTGTTGATCAGACCAGGGGTTGGTTCTATTCATTACACGCCATCAGCACTTTACTAAACGAAGAGGTTGCATTTAAAAATGTTATTTGTTTGGGACTTATTCTGGATGGCGATGGTCAAAAAATGTCCAAATCCAAAGGGAACGTTGTAAGTCCGTGGGAAGTTATCGATAAAAATGGCGCTGATGCAATGCGATGGTATCTTTATACCGCCAGCCCTCCTGGTCAGGAAAGAAGATTTTCGAGTGATCTTGTAGCTGAAGTATTACGAAATTTCACTTTGACATTATGGAATACGTATTCATTTTTTGTGACTTATGCGAATTTGGATGGCTGGATGCCAGATTCAAAAATTGTCCCCGAGTACAGTTCACTGGATCTCTGGCTCCTCAGTGCTTTGAATACATTGGTTCGAGATGTTACAGAAGCACTTGAAACTTATGATGTCTTAGGCGCGACCAGACCAATACAAGGTTTTGTTGACCAATTATCAAATTGGTATTTACGACGCTCACGAAGGCGATTTTGGAAAAGCGAGTCAGATGGAGATAAATTTGCTGCTTATGCAACTTTATTTGAAGCTTTAAAGACTGTAAGCAAACTACTTGGTCCAACAATGCCTTTTATTGCAGAAGCAATTCACCAAAACCTGGTGCGAAGCGTCGATATTAATGCGGTTGTATCTGTGCATTTAGAAAAATGGCCGGAATATAATCCTGCATTGATCAATGAATCTATTAATAAGGAAATGGCATTGATCATGAAACTGGCTTCCATCGGACATGCAGCACGTAACCGCGCAAATCGAAAGGTAAGACAACCATTGGCTGAAGCAGCTTTTTCGGTCGTTAATGCTGAAGAGAAGACAACAGTTTTAAAGTATGCTGAAATTCTCGAAGACGAATTAAATGTTAAAAAAGTACGTGTTTTAGATGCAGCAACCGAGGCAGTTTCGTATGAGGTAAAGCCGCTCCCAAAACAATTGGGACAGAAGTATGGTGGTAAATTTCCTGCAATCAGGACAGAAGTATTACGCCTGGATGCTGAAATGGCAGCAAAATCATTCCTGGATAATAAAGTAGTTAATGTTATTGTTGATGGAACCCAATACGAAATACTTCCTGAGGAAGTCGAAGTGAAATCAATGGCAAAAGAGGGTTATGCAGTTGCATCTGAAGGCGCATACCTCGTTGCACTCGTTACCGAGCTTTCACCTGATTTAGAAAAAGAAGGCTTAGCACGCGAATTTGTTCGCAGGGTTCAAGATTTACGTAAGACAGCAGATTTCGATATTGCAGATAGAATTCGACTTTACTATGCAGCATCTCCAAAACTTAATCAGGCAGTCAAAGATTTTGCAGATTACATCAAAGGTGAGACATTGACATTGGATTTAAAGCAGGAGCTCCCGGGTCCGAATATTGTTCAAACCACCACTGATTTTGATGGAGAGACATTAACAATCGGTGTAACAAAAATATAATTCAAAAAAGGCAATATTGACAATCAATGTCAATATTGCCTTTTTCTAATGCCAAATATTTGCTTTCTTAACAAATCTTTTTATTCAAGGTTAAATTTTTAATGCCAATGCACTTATTAATTTATCCACCTTGAACCGTATTAATTGAACTACTCCCGGAATAATCTTAAAAATACGGTAAAATCAAATCCATATTGAATCATTAGGGTAGATATTTGAAAAAATATTTAAAATCTTACTTATTATTATTTGTAATCGCTGTGATTATCATTGGCTTGGATCAATATACAAAGTATCTTGTTAGAGAAAACATAGAGATGTGGACTGGGGTCTGGGCTCCATGGGATTGGATAATTCCTTATGCTCGGATAATTCACATTCCGAATACAGGTGTGGCGTTCGGTATGTTCCAGGATAAAAGTTGGCTTTTCACAATTCTTTCATCAATTATTGCAATAGTTATTGTGATTTATTATCCACAGGTTCCATATTCTGATTGGCCTTTAAGATTGGCAATGGGAATGCAATTTAGCGGAGCGGTGGGAAATCTTATTGATCGCGTGACTATCGGTCATGTTACAGATTTTATTTCAATCGGAAATTTTGCAGTTTTTAATATCGCTGATTCGAGTATAACGGTTGGCGTAATTATTTTAATCATTGGCGTCTGGATTCAAGAACAAAACGAGAAAAAAAATAAAAACGAATCCCAGTTACAAATAAACGAAACAACCAAAAATGAAATTGAGATTTCAAAATGAGCGAATTAAATAAATTTGTTATTAGTGAAAATGATTTATCCCGATTGGATAAATTCCTGGTGATTCAATTTCCGGATTTATCCCGGTCAAGGCTGCAAGCATTAATCAAAGGTGGATTTGTCAAGATAAACGAAAATATCATCACAAAAACCGGTTATGAGCTGGGTAAAGGGATGATTATTCAGATTGAAATACCTGAAACTGTTGATTCGAGTTTAATGCCTGAAGATATAGAATTAGATATTGTGTATGAAACCAGGGATTTATTAATTGTAAACAAACCTGCTGGAATGGTTGTACATCCAGCGTTTGGTCACAATACCGGAACTCTTGTAAATGCTGCGCTTGCCCACTCGCCTGAAATGGAAGGAATTGGAGGTGAACGCAGACCCGGTGTTGTGCATCGTCTGGATAAGGATACATCCGGAATTATCCTAATGGCGAAGAATGATCGAACTCACAGATTTCTTCAGGAACAATTTAAAAACAGAACCGTCAAGAAGACTTATTTGGCGATTACAGATGGGAATCCACCTACACCTCAAGGTTTAATTGAGGCAGCGATTGGACGTGATCCTTCTCACAGAAAGAAAATGGCAATTGTTCCTATTCAAAGAGGTCGCGAAGCATCCACACAATATCGTGTTTTAGAAGCTTTCAAACATAATGCGTTGGTTGAAGCTAAACCATTAACCGGTCGAACGCACCAAATCCGATTACATCTGGCTTTTTTGGAATGTCCAATTGTCGGCGATCAGCTTTATGGGCATCGGAAGTTGTCATTAGATGTTAAGAGACAAATGTTGCATGCCTTTAAATTGGAAGTAATACTTCCCGGTGAATCAAAAGTTAGTACTTTTGAAGTGCCACTACCAGCCGATATGGAATCTGCTTTATTCACATTACGCAACCATTAAGAAATTGGAGAAAGCATGATCGACTTACGTTCTGATACAGTCACCTTACCTACCAAAGAAATGCGGATCGCAATGGCAGACGCGCACGTTGGAGATGATGTCTACCGAGAAGATGAAACGATAAACCATTTGGAAAAGATGTCAGCCGAATTGATGGGTAAAGAAGAGGGTCTCTTCCTGACTTCCGGCACTATGGGAAATCTGATAGCGATACTTACAACGTGTCAAAGAGGTGATGAAGTGATTATGGGAGATTGTTCCCACACTTTTCTCCATGAGGTGGGGGGTATTTCTGCACTAGGCGGCGTAATGGCGCATACCTTGCCAAATTTGCCAAACGGTACGATTGATATTAATAGAATCCAGGAAGCAATTCGTGGAGCTGATATTCACGAACCATCCACAAGAATGGTTGTTTTAGAGAACACTCATAATCGCTGCGGTGGTGTGGCTATTTCAAAAGAATATATTGACCAAATTGGGGTAATATCACAAAACTATGGTTTATCTTTTCATATGGATGGGGCCAGAATATTTAACGCTGCAATTAAATTAAACGAACCTGTCAAGTCCCTTATACAGAATGTCGATTCTATAACTTTTTGCTTGAGTAAGGGACTTGGAGCACCTGTTGGATCAGTTTTGTGTGGAACGACAGATTTTATTCAAAAAGCAAGAAAAATTCGAAAGCAATTAGGTGGTGGGATGAGACAGGCTGGCATAATTGCTGCTGGTGGTGTCTACGCACTCAATCACAATATTAACCGTATAATAAATGACCATCGAAGGGCAAATGTACTCGCAATTGGATTGCAGTCAATAGAAGGTATTGACTTGGCACCAAATACTCCACAAACAAATATGGTTTTTTTGAATATCAGATTATCAGAAAACCAGACGATAGATCAAATTCAGGATGACCTACGAACAAAAGGGATATTGGTAGGGGTTGCAGGTAAACAATCATTGAGATTGGTCACACATTTAGGCATATCAGATGAAGATATTCAAAAGGTAATTTCCGGTTTTATGGATTTGTCTAAAGATTATCTTAATTGATTGAAATAGTTTATATCCTTAAGCAGGTTTGTTCTCTGATATAATTCTTAACAAAAGAAGCCCATTTTTTAAGATAATTATTGAAATACGGGGAACAACTTTACAAGTTTTCTGGTCTTTTTTACGATTTCCCTTTCAAATTATTACTAATTGGAGGACCCAATGAAAGATTTTTTCACAATTGAGGAGATCGATGAAGTTGTATTGGTCATTAAGTCTAAAACAAAACATAATCCAAAAATCGGTTTAATCTTAGGTTCCGGTTTAGGTGACCTTGCAAATTCAGTTGAGAATGCTGACATCATTTCGTATGGGGATCTGCCTTATTGGCCAAATTCTACTGTCCATGGTCATGCTGGTAAATTAGTAATAGGGAATTTAGAAAATAAATCATTGATCGTCATGCAAGGTAGAGCACATTATTATGAAGGCTTTAGCATGGCGGAAATAGGATTACCAGTTCGGGTAATGCAACGATTGGGTGTTGAAATCATCATTGTGACCAATGCTGCAGGCGCTATCAATAAAGATTATGTGCCTGGTGATATTATGTTCATTTCGGATCATATTGCCTTGATTGGAATGACCGGAAATAATCCACTACGCGGTCCCAATCTGGATGAGCTTGGCCCGAGATTCCCAGATATGAGCCAGGCCTATGACAAAATCTTATTGGAAAAAGCAATGTCAATTGCTAAAAAGAAAAAGATAAAACCTTTTTCAGGTGTCTATGTAAGCCTATCAGGACCTTCTTTTGAAACACCTGCTGATTTGAGGTTTATGAAAGTTATTGGTGCTGATGCTGTTGGGATGTCCACAGTACCTGAAGTGATTGTCGCAGTTCATGGCGGCACCCGTGTCCTTGGGATTTCCGGGATCAGTAACAAAGCCAATCTAGACGGATCGACCATCACAACTCATGAGGAAGTGTTGGAAGCTGGACGGATTATTGTTCCTAAATTGACCAAAGTGATAAAAGGATTGTTGACAGAACTTTAATACAGGTATTCTATGCAGCATGAATGACATTATCCTTTTTTTATCCCAAAATGAGATTTGGTTTTATGTAATCTTAGGTGGGATATCAATATACTTAATTTCAAAACTATTTATCGCGATCGCGCTTTGGCGAGATGCGGCTTTTGGAATGGAACGGGATATTGCCCAGAGAAAATTTGGAACCTCACTTACTTTTTTGATACTGATATTCTTATTAGCACTCTCTGAATTTTTTTTGGTCTCATACTCGTCCAGTTTTATGCCAGACGTGGCAAAATTAGCTACTCCGACGATTGATTTATTAGCTTCACCAACTGCAACCTTGTCTTTTACTCCTGATACGATAGCTCAATCCACGCTTGTGACTTTAACACCAACGATTACTCAAGACGGATGCATTCCAGGTCAGCTAGAATGGATATCGCCTACACAGGGTGGTGAAGTATCAGATGTTGTGAAGTTAATCGGAACGGTTAACATTCCGAATTTTGGTTTTTACAAATACGAATATACAGAGCCGGGAAATCCAATTTGGAAGACGATTGCAGGGGGTAATGTGGCAAAGAACGAAGAAGAAATAGGAGCCTGGAATACAACACAGTTGATTCCCGGAGACTATTTATTGAGACTAATTGTTTTGGATAATCAAAATATTGAATTCCCGGCATGTATTGTGCAAGTTAGAGTTATTATCCCTTAATTTAGGAGTGAGAAAATGCCCCAAATTGAAATACGTCCAGCTGTTTCACCAGATATTATCGAACTAATAAACCTGGATCATTCTTGCAAAACAAGCTATGTATGGCAAATGGATCGAAATATTAATGAAGGACAATTTCAAATAACTTTTCGAGAAATCCGCTTGCCGCGTCCGATACAAGTTCCCTATCCCAGATTGGCAGAAGCCCTGGAAGATGAATGGCAACTTGCTTCAGGTCTTCTTGTTGCGACTCATGAAGGAAAACTGATTGGATATGCAAAACTAAGTGAAATAAAAGAAATTCATTCAGTGGTAATAAAAGATATTGTTGTTGACAGTATGATCCGCAGACAAGGGGTGGGTACAACATTAATATTAGCAACTCAAAATTGGGCAACCCAAAGGTCCAATCGAAAAATGATATTTGAAATGCCTTCTAAAAATTTTCCTGCAATAAAATTGGCCTTTAAATTAGGGTTTGAATTTTCCGGCTATAATGATTCATATTATCCCAATAAAGATATAGCCCTGTTTTTTTCAAAGTTCTTAAAGTAACCCAATTCAGGCAATGAATTAAATGATTAATTGGTTTGAAGGATTTATCAATCTTGTCAAAACGATCAGTGATATTCTGACCGCGGGTATTGCAATTACAGCTTTTTCACTGCTTTTATATGCCCTGACTTTTAATTTACGCGATCGTGTAGCCAGATCATTTGCGTTAATTTTATTATGTGTAGTCATTGTCTTTACTGCTGAATCATTAGGTGGAATCGCAGAAAATGCAAATGATCTTGAAATATGGCTTCGTATTCAGTGGATAGGAGTCATTTTATTACCTCCTGCTTATCTACATTTTTCTGATGCACTTGTAGAAACAACTGGCCGTCCTAGTCGTTGGCGAAGACGGTGGGCAGTCAGACTGACCTATGCTTTTTCGTTTTTATTACTGCTTTCGTTGCCAACGAAATTGTTGGTAGGTTCGGTGGTGATAAACGCTATTCCTGCTCCGCATTTACAAAGAACAATTTTTACTGAATTATTCACGATCTATTATTCAATTATTATGATCCTCGCCTGGATCAATTTCGCGCGAGCATATATCAGAACTGTCACGCCAGCGTCCAGAAGAAGAATGGGTTATTTGGTTATCGGTGCATTAGCACCCGCTCTTGGTTCTTTTCCTTTTTTGCTATTTGGGTCTGGGATAGCCAGTAGAAATCCAAACGGGTTTTGGATTATTGCAATGATAAGTAATTTATTTGTTGGCGCTTTGATTATATTAATGGCATATGCAACTGCTTTTTTCGGAGTTACCTGGTCAGATAGAGTAGTAAAAACAAGATTATTAAAATTCTTGCTCCGAGGTCCGGTGACAGCCAGTTTAACGCTTGGGTTAACAACTTTGGTTCGCAGAACAGGTATTGCATTCGGATGGGATTTTAACGTTTTTGTTCCAATTGTGATGGCAGTAACGATCATCTTATGCCAATATTTAATCACACTTTTCTCACCATATTTTGAAAAATGGTTGTTTTATGGGAATGATCAGCAGGATCTTGAAATGCTCCAATCGCTAAGCGACCATCTTTTAACTCGAAACGATTTACTCGAATTCCTTGAGATGATTCTAGCAGCTGTCATTGATCGATTACAGGCTAAAGGCGCATTTTTGGCATCATTAAGTGAAGAAGGATTGGAACTCATAATCACGAGTGGAAAAACGAGATTTAATGATCAGGAAATGTCAGATGAGTTGACACGAATTGTCACAGAGAATGGAAAATTACCTGAATCCTTACGTTGGGGAGAAGATTACATTTTTCCATTGTATGGTGATTCAAATACAAATGACCAGGGATCCAATATGTTAGGTTTGATGGGAGTAAGCGGGATCGTTCTGGACAATTTGGACGTTGAACAAAAGCAATCTCTGGAACTATTAATTCATCGCGCTTCGATGGTTTTACAGGATCGCCAATTACAAATGGAAATTTTCCAATCTATGGATAATTTATCAAGACATGTAGATTATATTCAAAAATTACGTGCAAAAGGTCGTTATGATAGCGAAGGTGTCTTCAGTCAAGATGATAGTCTGGAAAATGAGGATTTACTTTCCTGGGTCAAGGATGCTTTAACCCATTATTGGGGTGGACCAAAGCTAACAGGAAGCCCATTAATTAAATTAAATATTGTTAAGCAAATTGCAAAGCAGCATGAGGGAAATTCTTCTAATGCATTAAGATCAATTCTTCGAAACGCTATAGATAACATAAAACCAGAGGGTGAAAGGAAGTTTACTTCAGAATGGATATTGTATAATATTCTAGAAATGAAGTTTTTAGAAGGGAAAAAGGTCAGAGAAATCGCCTTAAAATTATCAATGTCCGAAGCTGATCTTTATAGAAAACAAAGGGTTGCAATAGAAGCAGTATCAAAAGCAATAATGGAAATGGAACAGGGATCGAATAATTTGGGTGGAGATACACACATTAATTAAGCATTT
The DNA here is from genome assembly GCA_002841995.1 of Chloroflexi bacterium HGW-Chloroflexi-8. Taxonomy (GTDB): domain Bacteria; phylum Chloroflexota; class Anaerolineae; order Anaerolineales; family Anaerolineaceae; genus UBA6170. The sequence goes on along the minus strand of PHBS01000055.1, from coordinate 9,418 downwards.
TATTCGTATTTTATAAGTAATGGGATTTTTATTGGGAGGGTCGAAGATGATTCCGCAGCATGCAAAGCCAAATTCGGAACCAGCCATACCACAAATTGATGAGGGATGGTGGGCTTCTGTTTTATCAGATGAAGAATCGATGCAGTCAGAAATTCATGAATCAGAATCAAAATCGCTAACTTTGTCGAATTCCTTGATGGTAGATTGGGATCAAGTTCAGCAGATGTACGAACGAGATGAAATCGTTGATTTATTTGTCCAGGGATTTAACCGAGGAGGTTTGCTTGTACAAGGTGAAGATGTTCAAGGATTTGTGCCATTATCTCATTTAGTTGATTCGCCGAACCTTACTTCTGAAGAAGAGCGACGTGATTATTTGGCTAATTATGTTGGGAAGACTTTAAAATTAAAAATTATTGAATGCGAACCGAGTTTGGAACGCATCGTTTTATCTGAGCGTGCAGCATTGGCAGGTGAAGGTTGTAGAAAAGCTTTATTCCAATCTCTACGGACTGGTTCGATTGCCAATGGAATTGTTACCAATGTCACAGAATTTGGTGTTTTTGTGGATTTGGGTGGTGTTGAAGGATTGATCCACGTATCAGAGTTATCATGGGGAAGAGTACAACATCCTGCTGAAGTATTGTTAGTAGGACAACCAGTTAAAGTACTGGTTTTACAAGTAAGCGAAGAAAACGCCCGTATCGCATTAAGTCTGAAACGCCTTTTTAGCAACCCATGGGAGACGCTTGCGGAATTATATCGACCTGGTGACATCGTGACCGCATCAATTACAGCAATTACCCGTTTTGGTGTGTTTGCCAGATTAAACGAAGGTATTGAAGGATTAATTCACATTTCTTCCATCCCTGGTCTCGTATCCCAGAAAAATTTAAATCAAATGTTTTCTACAGGCGAAGAAATTACCGTGAAGATTCTGCACATTGATATCGAACGGCGAAGACTTGGTTTAGGTCTTTTGGATGAGTAAAAATCAGTTAAAAAGCAAAGATCAATCTAACCAACCAGAAAGCAAGCAGGAAACTCGACCTGATTGGAGCGTTGGTTTTTTTCAATCCTTGTATCGATATGGATGGGATTTACTCGCTGTTTTTACGCTGATTTTAGGATTACTGACACTATTTGGGATTATTGGTTGGACACAAGGAAGTTTTATTTCTTTTTGGGTTGAATTTCTCAATCGCTGGTTGGGTTGGGGATATTATGGTGTACCTATATTTCTAATGGCTTTATCTTATTGGATTTTTCGACGCAGGGTCGCTGGAGGTGGAAAAATTCATTTGGGAATAATAGTTTCATTAGAAATCTCTTTTTTTCTTCTGTTAGCTTTATTTTCAATATTTGGAAACGTGGATTTATCGCGAGCGGAATCAGGAAATGATGGTGGAATTATTGGTTGGGGTCTTGCAAATTTATTCCTGCGCTTTTTACCAGATTCAATCATAAAGTATTTGTTAATTTTTCTGATCATTTTATTCCTGGCATCAGGATTAGGCTTTTTCAAATTCCTGATTGTTTCGATTGATTTATTTACGAAGAAATTATCATCTTCTTCCGAAGATCCTTATCCGTTTGACACCGAACAGCAAACGACATTTCCACACAATAATGGGGTGGAAAAACTATCACAAGATCAAATTAATAGTCCTGTCCTGTCAAAACCAGCTGTTAATATATTTCGTAACCAAAAATTACCTGCTTTTGAGTTACTAGCAAAAGAACAAACAGTTATTATGGATGATTTTCAGGTTCGCCAAATGGGAATCCAAATTGAAAAAACCCTGGAGGAATTTGGCATCCCTGCCAAGGTCGCCGGGTATCGGGTTGGTCCTACAGTTACTCAATTTGCTGTTGAACCGGGATTTGTGGAACGTGAAGGTAGTGATGGGACTATCAGCAAACATAAAGTTCGAGTATCTCAGGTTTCATCTCTGGCCAAAGACCTGGCATTAGCATTGTCAGCAGAAAGGTTGAGGGTGGAAGCCCCCATCCCTGGGCAATCTTATATTGGGATTGAGGTTCCAAATCCACAGAGTAAGATTGTTCGTTTACGACCAATTTTGGAATCCAATGTCTTTCAAAAAGTCAATTCCTTGTTGGCATTGGCATTAGGTCAGGATGTATCCGGACAACCGGTAGTCGCTGATTTGATTAAAATGCCTCATTTATTAATTGCAGGAACAACAGGTTCTGGAAAATCAGTTTGTGTAAGCGCAATCACGATGTGTTTGTTAATGAATAATTCCCCTGAATCCTTAAGATTAGCTATGTTGGATCCAAAAATGGTTGAATTAGCTCGTTTTAATGGGGTTCCGCATTTGCTCGGAAAAGTAGAGACTTCTATCGATAGAATGGTCGGAGTTTTACATTGGGCGTTAGCAGAAATGGATCGGCGTTATCGCCTCCTGGAGGATGCAAAAGCGCGTGATTTGGATGCTTACAATATCAAAATGTCAAGAAAAAATCAGCCGACTTTGCCTCGCATCGTGATATTGATCGATGAATTGGCAGATTTAATGATGACATCCGCTGAACAAACAGAACAAAGTCTGGTCAGACTGGCACAAATGGCACGGGCAATTGGTATCCACCTAATTGTGGCAACTCAAAGACCCAGCACGGATGTTGTAACAGGTTTGATAAAAGCAAATTTTCCTGCTCGTATCTCGTTTGCAGTTGCATCGTCAATCGATTCCAGGGTTATTTTGGATGTAAATGGTGCAGAAACTTTAATGGGTAAGGGGGATATGCTATATTTGGCTCCGGATGTTGGTGCGCCTCAGAGAGCACAAGGAGTCTTCGTCACTGACCAGGAAATTGATAATATTATCCAATATTGGCAAAATGAACAGGGCTCTGAATCTGATAATGAAGCTCCCTGGGAAGACTTAATGAAAGTCATGGAAGATGATACTGATGATCTGGTTAAACAGGCAATCAATTTGGTAAAAACTTCAAGACGGGCGTCGGCTTCATTACTTCAAAGAAAGTTAAGAATTGGATTTCCACGGGCTGCTCGTTTGCTTGACCAGTTGGAAGAAATGGGTGTTGTTGGACCTTCACAAGGGGGCGGTCGTGACCGAGAAGTTCTAATTGATTCGGATGATGATTGGGAAAAAGTTGATCGGGCTGGCGAGGATGAACATTAATTAATCCACCTTACTTGACAGTTCTGATACCGTAGGATAGCATAATCAAAATAAAAATTTATGGATTGAAGGTGAAATTTGGTGAGAACGGCAGAAAAAAAGAAAATGAGTTTGGAAAATTTTTTGCGCGTTCGGTTTAAGGGGTTGTTAGACCAGATTGGTGGTTTCCTAAATAAGATTGGGTTAAAACCAAATATGGTCACAATCATTGGGTTAATTGGAAATATTGTAGCTGCATATTTACTGGCTATTGGTGAAATTACATGGGGGGGGTTATTGATATTAGTAATTGCTCCAATTGATGCTTTGGATGGAACAATGGCCAGGTTAAGAGGTAAAACGACACGATTTGGTGGATTTGTAGATTCTGTGACAGATCGATATTCAGAATTACTGGTTTTTGGGGGATTGTTAATTTATTTTACAGGCCACTTTCAAATCATACCAATCATTTTATGCTATTTAGCAGCAGCAGGCTCGATCATGGTTTCATATACAAGAGCAAGGGCTGAAGCTTTAAATTATAATGCGAAAGTTGGTTTATTAACTCGTGTTGAGCGTTATATTGTATTAATTCCTTGTTTGATTTTTAATCAACCGTTAATTGCACTGTGGATTTTGGCAATATTTACCAATTTCACCGCCTTTCAAAGAATTTATTCTGTACGAAAACAGGCATATGCGATCAACGATGTTGTAAGTAAGGATAATTAGAAAGATTTATAGGTGGAAATATGCCAGATGGAATCTCAATAGGTAATTTTGAAATTAAATTTTATGGCATCATCATCATGTGTGGAGCGTTATTGGCTGCCTGGTTGTCATCTAAAGAAGCAAAAAGGCGGGGAATCAATCCTGAATTAATTTGGGATCTGTTGCCATGGCTATTAATCGCTGGAATTATTGGTGCTCGATTGTGGCATATTTTTACTCCATCTGCTTCACTTGTCGCTTTAGGGATCGATACGAAATATTATTTAACTCATCCATTGGATGCGATCAACATTCGAAATGGTGGGCTTGGTATTCCTGGTGCAGTAATGGGAGGAGCATTAGCTCTATGGTTGTATGCTCGATCCAAAAAAACCAGTTTTGCACAGTGGACAGATATTATTGCGCCTGGGTTAGCCCTTGCTCAAGCGATTGGCCGATGGGGAAATTTCTTTAATCAGGAATTATATGGTGGGCCTACGAATTTGCCTTGGGCTATTTTCATCGAACCAGCGTATCGACTACCTGAATATATTAACCAGGCCTATTATCATCCAATGTTTTTATACGAATCTTTGTGGAATTTGATGAATATGGCCGTGCTATTAATCTTGGGGAGAAAATTTCAACAAAAACTAATAACGGGTGATATTTTTCTTGTTTATTTATTAATTTATCCGATAGGGCGATTCTTTTTAGAATTTATGCGTCTCGATCCCTCAAATATCGGTGGGATTAATGCGAATCAGACAACTATGGCTGTAATCGCGATATTGTCTGCTCTTGCTCTTATCGGAAAACACACGTTATTTAAGAGAAAAATTCCAAAAAGCGAAGTCCGCAATTTCGAGATTACAGAAAACACCGAAAAAAAATAACGAAGATCTCAACTTGTGGAGTGTTGGTATGATCGAAACATTAGGTCTAACAAAATACTTTGATAGTTTTTTGGCCGTAGATCATATTAATTTACATGTTCCAGCTGGTGAAATTTTAGTTCTCCTGGGTCCGAATGGTGCAGGAAAAACAACTACAGTCAGGATGCTGACTTCCATTTTACGCCCTTCTGAAGGAACTGCAAGGATCGCAGGGTTCGATGTAGTTACGGATGCTCCTAAAGTACGGGCAATGGTTGGAGTACTTACTGAACATCATGGCCTGTATGGAAGAATGAATGCAGAAGAATATCTAATATTTTATGGGGAATTATATGGTTTAACAAAAAAGGAAAGCATCAGTCGATTTGAACCATTGATGGGACAATTCGGTATGGCAGAATATACAAAGAAACGTCTAGGTGAATACTCTAAAGGAATGCGACAAAAACTTGCATTGATAAGGGCGATGATTAATAATCCGTCAGTTTTACTGTTGGATGAACCAACATCCGCCATGGATCCTGAAAGTGCAATTATGGTTCGAAATGCAATCAGGGAATTACGAAGCAATGAACGAACTATCATTTTATGCACGCATAATTTAAGTGAAGCTGAGGAGTTAGCGGATCAGATTGCAATCATTCAACATGGGAAAATTATTTTGAATGACTACCTCAATAACATCAAACGATCCCTATTGGGGAATCCTATCTATGAAGTAACATTTGCTAATCGTCCAAAAGACTGGAAAACTCCGATCATCGATGGTGTCAAAATAATTAACCAGAACGAAAAATCTATTCAATTTGAAATAAAGGATCCTCAAAAGGCAAATCCTATATTAATACAGTCTTTGGCAAGTGATTTACCAATTCTTTCTTTTTTTGAAATCCAGAAAAAATTGGAAGATGCTTATTTGGAAGCCATAAATCATAACGGGGATTGGGGGAAACTTGAATAAAGACCTGGTTCCCGTTTTTATTATTGTAAAACGTGAAGTCAAAGATCAATTTCGTGATTGGCGAATAGTGTTCCCGGTTATCGGATTAACCGTCTTTTTCCCCTTTTTGATGAATTTTACTGCATCACAAATGCTTGCATTTGTAGAACGTTATGGCGCATCAATTATTGGCGAAAGATTAGTTCCATTCTTACTCATGATTGTCGGGTTTTTTCCTATCACGGTCTCTTTAGTGATTGCATTGGATAGTTTTGTAGGTGAAAAGGAACGCGGAAGTATTGAACCATTGTTAAATACCCCGCTTAAAGATTGGCAGCTATATGTTGGAAAACTTCTTTCATCCACGGTTCCACCTCTCGTGGGAAGTTTCTTAGGAATGAGTGTTTACTGTTTTGGTTTAATTTTAAGTAAAGTGCCGCTTCCGGAAATATCACTCGTTTTACAAATCATCTCTTTAACTGTGGTTCAGGCAATAGTCATGGTGAGTGGTGGTGTAGTTGTTTCCAGCCAGGCGACTTCTGTCAAAGCAGCCAATCTTTTGTCAAGTTTTATTATTATTCCAATGGCTTTACTGATTCAAGGTGAAAGTGTTGTCATGTTTTGGGGGAATTTTGATACGTTATGGTGGGTCGTTTTTGGCTTGGCAATACTTGCATTATTGCTGATCCGGGTCGGGTTGGCACATTTTAACAGGGAAGAACTTTTAGGCAGAGAGATCGATGTTTTGAATTTTCGTTGGGGTTGGAAAACATTTTCACAAGCATTTACAGGTTCATCTCATACGATCTCGGAATGGTACAAAAATGAAGTCTTGCAGACTATCAAAAAACTTCGTTTTTCTATTGTTATCACAATCGTTTTGGTATTAATTGGAATTTGGATTGGCACCTCATTGATAAAACCATTCAATTTTCCATTTAGCACCCAAAATATTGGTGAAATGGAAAGTCAAATAAGGGAAACATTTACAGTTTTTTCAGCTGGTGGTATTTCATCGGTATTCACAATATTTTGGCGTAATATTCGTGTTTTACTTTTGAGTTTTATTTTAGGTATTTTTTCATTTGGTATATTAGGCACCCTACCGTTAATTGCTTCTGTTGGTGTCGTAGGATATTTGATGAGTCTTCTTCAAATCAATGGAATCGGAACGAGTGTATACTTATTTGGTTTCATTTTACCGCATGGCATCTTTGAAATTCCTGCTGCAATTATTGCGACTGCAGCAGTACTTTATGGTGGGGCAGTTTTAACAACACCAAACTCAAAGTTGACAATTGGTGAAGTATCGCTACAAGCATTAGCCGATTGGTGTAAGCTAATGGTGGGAGTTGTCATACCTTTATTATTGTTGGCTGCAGTAGTGGAAGCCTGGATCACGCCAAAAATCGCGATGTCGCTTTTATTCTCTTGATTACTGAATAGGAGTATTAATTTTGGAACAAATCATTTTCTTAGGTACAGCCAGTGCAATATCGAATAAAAATCAGGAAAATTCTCATTTATTTATTGAGAGTGGAGACATTAAGATCCTGGTTGATTGTCCCGGAAATCCAATTTCCCGCTTAATAAAAGCAAATGTAGACCCGTTGGAAGTAACGGATTTAGTCATTACACATTTTCATGCGGACCATGTTTCTGGTTTGCCACTTCTATTGATGGATTTATGGTTAATGGGACGGAAAACACCTTTGAATATTTATGGTCTTGAATTTACTTTAGATCATGCTGAAGCATTGATGGAATTGTTTGATTGGAAAAAATGGCCAGATTTCTTTAAGGTAAATTTTCATAATGTTAAAGAAATTGAAAATGTCACCATCATTAATAATGAATGGTTAACGGTTACGACGTCACCTGGTAAACATTTGGTGCCATCGATCGGGCTGAAGTTTGAGTTTCCAGTATCCAAAAAAGTAGTTGTTTATTCCAGTGACACAGAACCTAATCAGATGATTTCGAATTTAGCAAAGAATTCTGATATTCTAATTCACGAATCCGCTGGTTCAGCATTCGGACATACATCACCAGAGTACTGTGGAAAAATTGCACATCAAGAAAATGTCAGGAAACTTTTTCTGATCCATTATTCAAATAATCTCTCAGAAGAACAACTCGTCTCTCAGGCGAGAAAACATTTTGATAAAGATGTGGTTGTTGCAAAAGATTTAATGGTGATTGAACTAAATTAGTTACCATCCTTCTAGAAAAGCAAGCCATTCGTGGTTATTCTGCAGATATCTCCCATAAATATAAGTTGCTTTTTGTGGAGGCGGTTTTGGTGTCCTCAATAATTTCATTTTTGCTTCTTTTAATGTGCGACCCCCTTTATTGTGATTACAATTCGAGCAGGATGTAACCAAGTTATACCAACTTGAATCCCCACCCAAATGTTTTGGAACGACATGGTCAATGGTTAGGAAATTCGCTGAGTGACCACAATATTGACAGGTATAGTGGTCCCTTCTGAAAATTTCTTTTCTAGATAAGCTCACTCTGGATTTTGGCCGATGAATCATTTTGTACAAACGTATGACGGATGGAATTGGGAAATTATGGTCGACAGTGTAAATAAATCCACGGCCATTCGCGACTAATACTGCTTTATTTGAAAGCATCAAACCCAAAGCCCGTTTGATGTCACAAATATTGATTGGTTCAAAGTTTGCATTTAATACAAGTACATTATTATTCATATCGAAATTATCAACTATTATGTTTTGAAAATAATTCTACCAAAAATTTTCTGAGAAAAAAGAACAATTGAAATAATAAAAATATATTTTGCAATTCCTTTACTCAGATATTATTTTTTCAACATTGAAAATTTGTAAAATAAGTAAATATCAGGAATTGACCATAATGCGTAAATTGAAAATCATTCTTCTTCATCATTGTGAAATTTGATTTCGCGTCTATATTGATCAACAAACTGTGTTAAAATCTAAACCAATCAATCCAAAAGAAAACGATAAACATTCAGGAAGGTGGCAAAAAAGATGAAAATCATAAACAATGCATATGAGGAATTAAAGTGGCGGGGAATGGTTTATGATTCTATGGAAGGTGTTGAGAGCTTATTAGCGAGTGAAAAAGTAACTGTCTATAATGGGTTTGATGCCTCCGGAGATAGTCTTCATATTGGCCATTTAGTTCCATTGTTAGCTTTGGCTCGACTTCAACGTTTTGGTCACCATCCGATTGCTTTAGCTGGAGGCGGAACCAGTATGATCGGTGACCCAAGTGGCAAATCTGTTGAGCGCAATTTGTTGAGTCAGGATGTAGTCGAAAGCAATGTGAAATCCATTAAAGAACAGCTTTCACACTTTCTTGATTTTGAAAGCAAGAAAAATCCTGCCCGGGTGATAAATAATGCCGATTGGTTAATGGAATTGAATTTGGTGGAATTTCTCAGAGACATCGGGAAACATTTCACAGTTAACTATATGTTGTCCAAAGATTCTGTTAAAAATAGAATTGAACGAGAAGAGGGGATCTCTTATACTGAATTCAGTTATATGTTGCTTCAATCCTACGATTTTTTACATCTTCATGAAAATGAAAATTGCGTTCTTCAAACGGGTGGTTCTGATCAATGGGGTAATATAACCGCGGGAGCTGATCTCGTTCGTAAAGTAACTGGAAAACCTGCCTATGGGTTAGTTTATCCACTTATTACGAAATCTGATGGAACAAAA
>PHBS01000054.1 GCA_002841995.1 Chloroflexi bacterium HGW-Chloroflexi-8 | reverse complement strand
AATAATTATACAATAATGGTTATCTGAAAAAAAATTTTGTATGATCCAATTTTTAGAAATTTCAAAATATAGATTTCGATTTCCATCATGAATAGAATTTTTTCACTAAGGACATTTTTAGTGGTTTGTTATAATAAGTCAACTAAAGTCATGGAGAAAAGAATTAATGAATGTGCCCGTAGAAGTTCATTTTGATAAACAGATTTTTGGTGGGGAATGTAAAGGGGTAATGCCAGATGGACGAACAGTTTTTACACCCTTTGTCTTAACTGGTGAAATCGCAAAAGTTATCCCATATTTTGAAAAAAAGGGATATGTAAAAGCCGAACTTGGCTCACTGATAAAAAAATCATCCGACCGCATCGAACCGGTTTGTGAATATTTTGCGACTTGTGGTGGCTGTCACTATCAAAATACGGATTATCAAAATCAATTAAGGATTAAAACTTCTATCGTAATCGATCAATTGTCAAGAATTGGCGGAATAAAAAATCCTCCGGTCAGGGAAATGGTGTCTTCCTCAAACCCATTCAATTATCGAAATAGTATTCAATTTCAAATCAATTCTGAAGGGAAATTTGGTTTTTTTCACCATAGTGGGAAATATGTCGTTCCTGTAAACAATTGTCATTTACCACTACCAGGCATCTTACAACTTTGGAAACAAATGGATCTTGAAAGATTTCCAGGATTAAAAAGGGTCCAATTTCGGGAGGGATTGGATGGTGATCAGATGATTATTTTAGAAAGCGAGGACATGGATAATCTTCCTGAAATTGAAGTTGATATACCAGTTTCAGTAGTACACATAAGTTCTGCCGGAACAATCGTAATGGTTGGTGATGATCATCTATTGTTTGAAGTGGGGCAAAAAATATTTAAAGTTTCAGCAGGGTCTTTTTTTCAAGTAAACAGTAATCAAGCAGAGAAAATGATTAACCAAGTGCTGAAATTTATTCCGGAATCCGGATCTGACTTTTTGGAGCTGTACTGTGGTGTTGGATTATTTACTTCGTTTATTGCACCCCGATTTAGGCAAGTTATTGCAATAGAAGAGTCTGAATCTGCCTGTGCTGATTTTGCTATTAATCTTGACGCGTTTGAAAACATTTCGTTATATGTTGGCTCGATGAATAATGTGCTTCCTGGGTTAAAGGGAAAATTTGATTGTGTTCTTCTTGATCCACCACGGGCAGGCATTGACGAATGGAGCTTGGCAGCGTTAATAGATTTAAAAATCCCAATAATTGTTTATGTGTCTTGTGATGTTGCGACATTAGCGCGAGATATTAAGAAATTTGTGGCTGCAGGTTACCAATTAGATGAAGTTGTGCCGATAGATATGTTTCCTCAAACTTACCATATTGAATGTGTGGTCAAATTATCTCTACACCATTGATCTACTCACAAGAACTAAAAATTGCTAACAATGTATGATTTAGAATTACCCTTGGATTTTTCGCCAAACCTTCTTACCGGATGCATGTTCTGACAGGCATAGAGACACACTTTGAGAACTTGTTAAGGAACAATTAGTAATGCAAAGTGATTATCATCAATTTTATGTATTTCCATAAAAAAATTAATCTGATTATCTTGTCTGTAATAAATATTGAAACTTACTATGCGTAGTGAAAACGAAATGCTTGAATTAATTTTGAATTTTGCGAGATTGGATGACCGGATTCGTCTAGTGTTAATGAATGGTTCACGTGTAGATCCTTCTGCAACCCACGACCAATTTTGTGATTTTGACATTGTCTATTTTGTTAGAAACATAAAATCATTCACAAAAGATGAGTCCTGGATAGAAACCAATTTTGGAAAAATCCTTATTCTTCAGAAACCGGATGATTGGTTTAGCCATCCTTATGATTATGAAAGCAATCAACCTTTTGCATACCTAATTCAATTTTTAGATGGCAACCGAATTGACTTAACTTTGGTTGACCTTGAAAATATTGGGAATTACACAAGCGAAGCCAGTGGGGAACCAAGTAGAATTTTGCTTCAAAAAGACCCAATCCAGGGAGTCACGGATTATGATAAATTTGATAAATTTTATGTCCGATTACCAAATAAAAAAGAATTCATGGATACTTGTAATGAATTTTATTGGCTGGCACCTTATGTTTCAAAAGGGATTATTCGTAAGGAATTAATATATGTGAAGACCATAATGGAAACAGTACAATTTGAACAACTTTATAAGTTGTTAAATTGGAGTGTAGCAACAAGATTTAAGACACCGGTAAGGATAGGTAAATTCTCTAAAAATCTTCATAGATATTTGAAATCAAAAGATTATGAAGATCTGTTGAATTGTTTTTCCGGAGCTGATTTTGAAGATATTTGGGGAAAAGAAATTAACGCAATAAGATTATTTCATCGACATGCTCAGGTTGTTGCAGGATTTATGGACTTCCCTTACGATGATCAATTAGAATCTAAAATAATTCATTTTTTAGAATCTGTAAAAATTGATCATAAATTTTAAAAAAAATAGATATAAAAAATAACTTTTTCAGGAACAAATCCGTTTTGAAGTTCGTCCTTAAGTAAATGGTATAAATCGTGCAACAAATATGGTTGTATGGTTTAGTCCATTTTGAAAAAATGATGGAGGACGAATGCAAAAAATACCTAGAAATCTATTTGTTTCAATTATTTTGGTTTTAATCCTTGCTGGCTGTAATATTCCCGGATTAAGAACAAATCCGACCCCGATTCTTTTCCCAACCCCAAATTATACGATGACGGCTTTGTTTTCTGTGGATGTTCAGGATCCAACTGCAACACCACTTGTTGTGGTTGTAACGCAGTCAGAATCGACTCAAATACCAACACAGGAACCAACAGCTTTGCCGACAGCAACCATGCAACCTCCCACCAATACCCCAATTGTTGTTACTGCCACTCCACAATCTACAGCCACATCACTACCAACGGCTACCAATACCCCCGTGGTCAGGACAGGGAATTGGGTCACGGCAAGTTATCTTAATACCGCACCAAATTTGGATAGCGTTTGGGATGAGTGGAATACTACAAAATACCCGGCTAAATATGTAGCTTATGGCAGCGGAGAATGGAAAAACTCTGACGATTTAGAAGGATCATTTCGAATTGGTTGGGATAACAATTACCTTTATGTAGCCGTTAAGGTTTTGGACGATCAATATGTCCAAAACGCGACTGGACAGGACCTTTATAAAGGTGATAGCATTGAAATCTTATTGGATACCAATTTGTATGGTGACCTTAATTCTAATAGTTTAAGTTCCGACGATTATCAAATTGGAATTTCACCTGGAAAAAATGGAATTGATGGAATTAAAGAAGGCTATTTATGGTTTCCATCATCTAAAGCTGGAGGCATTAGTGGCATAAAGATTGGTTCCTCCAAAGGTGAAGGTGTCTATCGTGTTGAGATGGCTATTCCATGGAGCACTTTCGGAATTAGTCCCTCAAGTGGTCAACAATATGGATTCGGATTATCAATTTCTGACAATGATAATGAAAGTTCAAATGTCCAGCAGAGCATGGTCTCAAATCTCTCTAATCGAAGTCTTGTTAATCCAACCATCTGGACCGTTTTAACGCTAACAAAATAATCAAAGATTAACAAAAAAGACATCGGGTTTCATAATCCGATGTCTTTTTTGTTAATTTCCTAATAAAGAGCGGATGCTAATTCTTTCCGATAATCCCGTGTTAATGGATCGTCATCACCCAATAATTCTAAAAGCGAAAGAAAAACTTTGTGAGCTAATCCATTTCGATAGCGTTTATTCTTTTTAATAATATCCAGTAATCCATCCAAACTCGCCAGGATGTTGTTTTTTGATGCCAATCGAATGCAGTTTCCAAATGCCAAATCTGTATCGTCAATTAATTCTAAATTGCCTTGTTTTAAATATCCAAGAGATTCTGCATAAGGCAACAAGATTTCAGCTTTAGCATATTGTTTGCTGGCTGGAAAATTCCGAAGAATTAATAAAGCTTCAAATGCATCCCCCAATCCTAAAAAGGACTTTGCTAAGCCCAATAACGCTGAAGGTTGATCGGGATTTTGATCCAATACTTCTTGAAATATCTCCTCAGCTTTTTTCCATTCATGTTCTGAAAGGAGACTCAACCCTTTTTCCAAAGCAAGGCTATTTTTACTGGGTGGAGTGATGTTTAGAATAAAAGATCGCACACGATCTTCTGGTTGATTTCCTACAAATTCAGAGACTATTTGTCCCATAGAGAATGCCTTAATCGTTGGTACTGTTCTTACTCCAAACTGGAGTGCCAGATTTGGATTTTCATCAACATCAACTCGTGCTAATCTAAATCCTCCCATGGCTTCATATGCCAGATTTTCTAATAGAGGACTGAGTGTTTTACATGGCTTACACCAAGTAGCCCAAAAATCTACTACTACAGGTGTGTTTTGAGAGTATGCTAATACCTCATATTCAAAATCAGTTTCATTTACATCGATTATAAAATCAGATGCCATTAATTCTTGCTCCTATTCATAAAACGTTCATCTAATCATAATATTTTAACCTATAGATATTAGAATTTCGTAAAATGAATTTAATAAGGAACTATTCTTCGCCTGGATCCTCAATGATACCAGGCTGCTTAACTTCCAAAACATCGCCATGAATATTTACAACAACTTTAAAACCCATTAATCCGAGATATGCTCTGGTTTCATTTGGAATCCCGGTTTGTAAAAGCTGCTCAAATTGTTTATCCATTTGTTTTAGCTGATTCAAGATTATCGCATTTGTAAATAAATCTTCCTGCCCAAGCATTTTAGCTGCTTGTTGGGAAATAATTTCTTCATGACCTTCCATGGATTTTAGAAGTTGGTCAAGAACTTGACGGTCTATTATTTCGGACAGAATATGGTTCTTAAATCCATTGTCATCAATTACATAGCAAGGGTCCTGACCAACATATGTTGTTCCTATAGAGCGGTCATATTCATCGACCACTAATCCTTCAAATAATGCTTTATTTGTCATAGTAAACCTATCAACGTTTTCTTTCAACAGTATCAATTTAATTCTATCAAATTTAAAGCTTTAATTAAATCCTTAATATAGGTTGAAATTGATCTGGTATTTTAAATAATTGTTACTCTGGTACCGCTCTTTGCTGTTTGTGTTTCCTCGTCTAACTGTACAAGTGGATACGTCCAACGGTAAATCCAACGAGCGTCATCAGGTGTAAGATTTATGCACCCATGTGACCTTGGTTTTCCAAAATCATTGTGCCAGTACGTCCCATGAAATGAGATTCCTTTTTCAGTTAAATAACAAACCCAAGGTATGCCCGGAAGATCATAACTGTTAGCAGCAGCCAAATCGCCTGCAGCCATATGTCTGGACGGGCGTTTTCGATTTGTAATATAGTTCCCTGGGGCAGTACGATAATCTCCGTCTATGAAGCGTGCACCTGTTGCAGTTCGAGCGAGGAATACAGGCTTGTCATATTCATAAGCAATTACAGCTTGATCTTTTAATAAAATTTCGATTCTTTTTTCATCCTCAGGAACAGAAATTGATAATGGACTAATTTCATCCGGCTGGATCACGTGCATATGAGTGACATCAACGTAATACTCTATGTCCCACTTATCGTCCTTAATTCTGTACCAGGATTTTCCTTGACGATCCTGAATTATATTCTTGACCCAAAAAACGCTTCCAAAATACAATCGATAGGTAACCAGGTGCGGGGATTTGGGATGCCAAATTGCATCTGTAAACGGAACAGAAACTTCAGCTAAACCTCCACTGGCAGGTAGGTTTTGATCACCATTACTAGGATTGATATCCACAGGTTGAATTTTTCCAGAATGAACAAAACCGGCATTACCTAATTCATACCAAATTCGGTTATAAGCATTTTCATTATCACCTATCGTGACTGATTCAATCGAGAGAACCCGATCCTGCCAAAGAGTTGAAACCATTTTTGATTCTACCGAAGGTTTGAGATAAACATCAACAGTAGGGGAAATTACGCGTCCAAACTTATGTTTTAGCGTATCTGGAGAAAACTGATTTTTTGAAAACCAATTGGAATCAATATAAGGTGCCATCATTAATGAAAGTAGAGATGTCCCCGAGAATTTGAGAAAATCTCTTCTTGACATGTTCTTGATCTGGTCTTGTAATATATTAATCAAATTTGAATTCCATTTATCTAGTAATGGACATTCACCAATGTCCCTACTGACGCCCAATTGAACATCCAACCCGCTTCGTCGGTTTGCATATTTACACACCCATGACTCATTGGAGTACCAAAATTACTATGCCAGTACGTGCCATGGATTCCATAACCCCGATAAAAATACATTGTGTAAGGAACATCCGGTAAGTAATAACCGGGACCTGCCATATCCGTATATGTATATTTGACATATATGTTATATTGACCTGTCACCGTTGGGTGAGCAGAAGTCCCTGTTGAGACTAAAAACGAATTTACAAGAGTATCGCCTTCAAAAGCATACAACATTTGCTGACTTAAATTAATGTCTATCCATCGTTGATCCGATGTGATTCCTTCTGGAATTTCATAACCATTATATGGAGGTAAAGTAGGCTCGGGTGTGTCTGAAGGCGTGACTGTTGCTGTATTGGTTGCCGTGTTCGTAGGAGTTGAAGTATTTGTTGGCGTTGCAGTCGGGGTTGATGTAAAAGTAGGTGTGAATGTTGGTGTGGAAGTTGGTGTCGATGTGGATGTAGCAGTTGGGGTAATTGTGACTTTGGCGATGGCACCAATCGGACGCTGAACAGCAGGCTGTTTAGCAAATACGATTTCAATTGCAGGGTAAGCAACCCATGCACCAAAAACGACCAGAGCAATCGCTAATATCAAACCCGCTGGAACAACCCACCATCTTGATTTCTTTGCTTTGATTTCTGTACGGTTAGTATTAATTGATGATTTTTCGGTGGAAAGTTCTGTTCGTTGAATCATTCCACCTGGTTGAGTTTTTTGCGATTCTCGAAGCCTTTTTACTGCCCAAGACATACCTTGTCTTGCCCGTTGACTGGCTGGGTTAATTAATAATGCCTGGTTTAAATATTGTATGCTCTCCTGGGGGTGAGCGCAGGCAGCCATTATAAGCCAGCCTTCTTCCATCTTTGGTTCCAATTCGACTGCAACTTTAGCCCAACGAAGCGCTTCTGGATTGTCTTTCGAACGAAAGGCATCCCGGGCTTGGATAAGGGCTTGAATGGAATCTTTAGAATAGGTTGCGTTCATACGGACTCATCTTAAGGTGTGTCTGATACATTTTCTTTATTAATGAAGCATTGAATTCCTGCTACAATTCCTTCAGCAACTATATCTGTTTTATTTCGGATTATATCCTGGTCCAAATTTAAAAAGCCGGTCTCAATAATTGCAGCTGTTGTTTCCGGATTTATTTCACCAAAGGAATGATAACTGGTCATATCTGGCGTTATTGTATTTACATGAAATTGTAAATTAGTCATAGTCTGATATCGGTCAATTAAACACTTTTCCAGCCTTTCGGAACGATCTGGATAGGTACTATTAGATGCAGATGCAACTTTGAATCCAGTTGCCTGGTCATTTATATAATCACAAGAATCGTTATGTATTGAAATAAGTACCAGACCAAGATACTGATTCAAACGTGGATCAAATTCTTCAAGGAGATCAACGGTATATCCGGAGTTAATGAGTTTTTGCTGGACGAGAGTAGCAATTTTCAGATTTGCATCCGCCTCTGTATACCCATCCGGGCAAACTGCCCCTGAATCGTTCCCGTAATGTCCTGCAACAATACCGATACGAGCAGCCGGCATAATAGTAGGAGTTGGAAAGTCAACAAGATTTTGGGCCTGCCATATCTCGTATATATTTTGCATTTTATTTGAAAATAAATTGGCAGGGGTCCACATGGTAAAAATTGTGGCAGCCAGGACGGCTATTCCAATTATGCTTAATATTGCATTACCAATATGAAAATTCGTTTGTGATTTGTACGAATTTGATTCGGAATTTTTCATTTTGTTGATAGTACCTTAGATAAAATGGGTTTTCAAGTTAATTTACTGAATGGAATTATATTCGTAAAATGCTATTAATCCAATATGATACCCTTAGTATAATTAATATGATAAATCCTATTCCCGATCTACAGATAATTTTCAAAGAATTGGAGCATGAATGTCAGTATCACCTGAGGAATTAAAAGATAGTATGCGTTGTTGGACAACAGGGGTAGCGATTATCACAAGTAAACTTGATAGGGAAATGCAAGGCATGACGGTGAATTCATTTATCTCCATTTCCATTGATCCACCACTTGTTGCAGTTACCCTGGCAAATGAAACGCGAACGAAAAAATTAGTTGATCGATCCAATATTTTTGGGATAACAATTCTTTCTGCCAATCAGGAAAATTTATCAGATCGTTTTTCTGGTCGAATCCCTGATGGAGAAAATAGGTTTACAGATATCCAATATTTTCATTTGGATAGTGGAGTTCCACTGATCACAGGTGGACTGGCTTTTCTTGAATGCACTGTAATATATAAATATCCAATGAAAGACTCGACATTATTCATTGGTGAAGTTCAAAAAACTCAAAACAATTTTGGAAATCCATTACTTTATCACAATCGACAATATCGGAAAATCAAGGATTAATAAATGAGCGAACAATTGACTCAAGATGAAAAGCAAATATTGCTATTGAAAGCACGCAATGCAATTGAAAAACATGCGCATAGCTATCCGCAAGATAAAATTAATCTTGATTCGTTTTCTAATGCCTTAAAGAGTGATGGAGCTTCTTTTGTAACCCTAACTACAATTCCAGGTGGACATTTACGAGGTTGTATTGGCGCTTTGGAAGCCTACCGACCGCTAATTCTGGACGTCCAGGAGCATGCTATCTCTGCTGCATTTGAAGATTATCGTTTTCCTCCGGTCCAGGTGGGGGAATTAAATAGAATTCTTATTGAAATATCAATATTGACATCACCAAACGAGTTGGAATATCAATCTACGGAAGAATTACTTTCAAAACTTCGGCCGGGATTGGATGGCGTAATTCTAAAGAATGGTTTTCAACGGGCAACCTTTTTACCCCAGGTTTGGGAAAAAATAAAAACTAAAGAAAACTTTCTTCAGCAATTGTGCCTGAAGATGGGAGCCAATTCGGATTTGTGGAGAAAGAAGAAATTACAGGTACTCACTTATCAGGTAGAAGAATTTCATGAAGTTTGAAAATGGGTAAAAAATGTAAGCTCGGTATTACCCCTAAAAAGCGAACACAAAAAGAAAGTACCTCCTGTAAATAACGAGACAGGAGGTACTTATTTTAAGTCTTTTTCAAAAGGTATAGAACTGAATATAAAAGTTATTTTTGTTTTTATTACTGAAACGATTTCGAATTAGAGTGCCTACATCGGTTTAGTATCTAAATATGCCTGACCATATAAATGTCCCAATATTACTGATGCATATGGTACTGTTAAGAATATTCCTATTCCGCAAGCGATAGTTCCCAATGAAGAGATAAAACTGGATGCAATAACTCCCACAAGTACTAACAAATATGACATTGGGGCTTTTTTGATAAGTGTAAATACTTCTTTAATAGAAAGACCTGCTCCGATAGAGTCTTCAACTACTGTACGAGCATAAGCAGCGGGTAAAATATATGCCATAGCAATACCATAGAGCATCATTAGAAGCCCGAAACAAGTACTTGCAATAGCTACGATCACAGCCATGTTGTCATCACCATTTGCAGCTGCAGCAGATAGTACGATAATAGGTACATAAAAAATAATCATAGGGATGCTGTAAACAAAGGAAACAACGCCAGCTTTGAACCCACGGGATAAGTCATCACCAAAATCCATCTCTGGAAGTGGGTTGGGGTTATTTCTGATAATATTTAAAGTTACTTTTAATCCCCATCCTAAAAGAACCAGTTGTCCAATAATTGGGATTAATACACCAATTAGGCCAGGGATAATGATTTTCTTAAACCAATCCGGGTCTTGAAAAACAAACGTGAAAGCATCGCCAAATTTCATGTTAATTACTCCTTTGTAAATAAATAAATATTGAATTAATCCATTTTCTGTTGGTTATAATTGCGTTTTTATTGAGGATTTGATGCAATTTTGAATTAATTTATTTCAGCTTTTAATCTATCGATCAAAAATGAATAAACTGATTCACATTCAGAACAAATATTGTAGCTCTTTTTTGGTTAGAATCATCAGGAGGCTCGAGGTTCGATCGGATTATTTGGAGTGCTTCATCGACTTTTTCATCTTCTAATCCCAAAAACAAGGATGAGTTTCCTCTTCTTAAAAATCCACCTGTTGAAGCTGTGAGGGTAACCCGAAAATCCTTTGATGTTAAAGCATGTGAGACAGGATCTGCATCCCGATCACGGACGATGGCGATTATCATTTTCATTACATCACCTCCTCAAAATATTCTACGTCTAATGCAAATATATTTGCACCACCGATTGTAATTGGTGTTGGTGCTGGTAATGGCAAAGGAGCACTTTCTAAAGGCACAGCGATATATTCTACACGTTGTCTGCAGGTTTTTTGAAAAATCTTGATAACTTCTTCTTGTTTTTCGGAGGGGATTCCGATGAAAAGAGTTGCGTTTCTTCTGCCTAAAAAACCACCAACGCTTGCTAATCGCGAGATATGAATGTCCATATTTTCTAAACTATATTCTGCAAGATCCACATCCTGCGCTTGAATCACAGCCATTAATAGAACATCTTTTGATGGGGGGATATTTTCCATTGGTTTTTCCTTATCAGACTGGAATATTAATCCGGTGAGGTCCATTACCTATTGTGGTTATTTTGCCTCCTCCTGGTGAATAAAATTCATGCCCATTAGGAGTAGTCTTAATGATATTACCGCGATATCGGATCCTAATAGGGCTTTCAAATATACTTAATCGATTGATAACAATTTCCTTGTACGTCCATCTTTCAATACCAGCTAAATTCAAAAACATAGTTATTGAAGGCATACCATTTATTATATTATAGTCACCAGTTCCATATCCATCACTTGCATCATATTGTTTCATAAATCTTCTGAATAATTTTAGATTTTTTGTGATAGCCAACATATTGTTTGACCATATTTGTTTCGCTTCACTTTCATAACCATATTGTAACAATCCGCTTGCTATCAAGCAATTCATTGTTAAGTCCACATTATTAAATAGATCTGTTTCTTTTGGTTGTTCACTAATTGGAACTATTGATAGACCAAATGGTTGGAAATATTCGGGTTTTAATATGTTTTCCAGAATTTTTTCTACACGTTTTGGTTCACATGCTTGTGACCAAATCGGTAAAAATAAAGACAGATCCTTTTTAGTATAGTCACTGGTTGAAATCTCCACACTATCGGTTGGAAGGCAATTAAAAACCTCCAGAGTTTCTAATTGATTGTAAATATATTTTGAAGTGTAGTTTCCAATATTTCTGTACCATTGGATATCCCGAGGATATATTTCTTCAATTAAATTACCATTGTTTGATTTTCCTCGTAAAATAATCTTTATTTGACGAGTATGTTCTTGATTACTAAAGATTTTAAATGTCAATCGTTGATTCAGTTTCAATTTTTTTTCTATGTTAAATTTGCCAGGACCATTTGTAGAAATTACCGGACGTCCTTTGTAAGATGTATTTGACTGAACATCCTGGTAAGAATAGCTTAGCTTCTTTGAATCCCAACAACTATTAAGTAATTGTTGTAGTAGGGATTTTTGGCTTTCTAACCATAATAAATCCTTTTCTTGGTCTAAGAACTGGGCGATTTTAATTGATTTTGAAAATTCATTTATCAGGAAACTTAATAACATAGGTGATTTTACCCACTTCGTCTCCAGACCTTCACAATCTTTGTGCCATCGATCATGAATTGGTAAAAAATCGTAAAGACTTTGTATGGGATTTGACCAAGTCGGTAAATTTTCAGGATTATTTTCCGGTTTTGTGTTTTGCCAGGAATAGAGATATGAAATTAATTTAGGATAAACTTCATTGATTTCCTCCCGACTTATTTCATAACGAGTTAAATTCCATAAGATTTCCGCAATCATCGGAAATGGGATTTGTTTTGTAATTGAAAACTTATTTTTTCGATTAGTGTCTTGGATAAAATCATCAAAATTTACTAATATTGTCTTGACTTTTTCGAAAACATATTTTCCAGAGTCAGGAAGAATTTGTAAAAAGTACCAAAGGTCTAAAGGGTTTTGCTGGTCATAAAAGCTTTTCATTTCGTTTAGATCGTTCGATAAAGTAATTTTTTGTTCTGGATTTCTTGTTTTTAGTAAAACGTGACTATCTAAATCGTCATTATAATTAACTATTAATTGTTGAGCTGAAACCTGGCTCATTTTGAGGATGATATCCCAATTTCGATTGCCAGAATCAACTTCAAATAAATCTTTTTGATTAATGATGTCAATTCGAGCAATTTCTGCTTCCCATGTTGTATTAATTCCATTTATTGCAGTATCTATAGCTCTCTCCAGGTTATCATTCAGACAGAATGACCATTGAAACGATTGTTGCGCACCAGGGAGGATAGAAAAACTGTTTTCAAGGGAAATCTGACCTGTTTTTCCTGAAACTGGTGCTCCATTTGAAAGAAAAACCATATGTTTGTCTTGTATCTTTCCATTTAGTAAAGGGATTTTAAATTCGTTAGAAAAAGCAATATTTGATCCACCTGAAATCGGACTGTAAAGAATTACCCAGGCAATTGCACCCGAAAATTGTTTTGTGGAACTATTATTAATTGTTATTCGTCCTAATACAAGATTATTGTTCTTAATCCAGAGGTCATAGTAGCATGTTATGCCATCAAAGGGTTCCACTTGAAATTTTGCATAATTTGGGTTTTTTTTAATGATTAAGACTGGAGAAGAAAATTGGGTAAGTTTGTTACGTGTTTCTGATTTGTTTGAAAAAACCGGGAGAATCCTGAGACTTGACGCCGATAAAGCAAGTGTCGAATATAAAGACAACCCGCCAATTTCGCCACCATCCAATTGAATTTCCCATGAGATATCGTTTTGGCTATTTGTTAGTCCAAAACGATGGTCAGGTGCAAGAATTAAAGTAAATGGATCTTGTGGATTTAATATGTGTTCAGACATTATTTGATTCTAAATGTTGTTATCATTGAGGTCAATTGAAATATGCTAGAATCAATCATATTCATATTTAAAAAAAAGAATGTTGGAAAAGTAAATGGAAAAAAATGATCAGGAATACCCTTCCGAAGATAATATTGACCAGAATAAGCAACTGAAGAAAATATCTACTTCTGGAGAAGGAATGGATCCTCAAGATGATTCAGCGCTACATCAAGAAAATGATGCCTCTGACCCTGAGGAGTTTTTTAATGAAAAACCTATTGAGGATTTGTTTATTGAAAATCATCATCCTACAGGTGACCCTGAATCCACAGCCGGGTGGTTTGCAGAAGAAATTGGAAATTTCTCATCAAAACCAAATCCTGTGTCCTTAGATATGTCGACGAATGAAAATGAAAACTTGGAAAACACAAAACCTTCTCCAATTCAACCAGGTTCAAATGGGGAAGATACAACCAGACCCAGTGTACCTCCTTTTACCTTAAATAAAACGCAAGACCAATCTTCAACAAGACGGTCAGTTTCGTCAAATACTGTTAATCCTAATAGTTACCAGACACCTCCAGGTGCAACGCAACCTATTTTACCAAGGCAAGTAAATCAATTCGATACCCAGGCAACGAAAGTTTCACCAGCTGCTTATCAGAATCGATCGACTAACCAAAACCAGGTGACTAGACCGAATATAGCAACTCCGTCTGTAAAATCTCCACGGGCTTCCAAGAAGAAAACTTCAGGTTATGAAAATAACGAAAAGATTGGTGGTTGGGGTTGTCTGATTCGATCAATTATCACAATTCTATTCTTAATTGTCCTGGTTTTCCTGGTTGCAGGTTCGTTTGGTGTTTATCAATATTTTCGGATTGCTTCTGGATTACCTTCAGTAGACAATCTTGAGGCAAGAGCAGCAAATTTTGAAACGACCAGGATTTTGGATCGAAATGGAAATGTTATCTATGAAATTTTGGATCCAAATGCCGGTAGAAGAACCTATGTTCCTCTCGAAAAAATTTCCCCTTATTTAATTGCTGCTACTTTAGCAACTGAAGATAAGGAATACTACAATCATCCGGGTTTTGATCCTATTGCGGTGGCAAGGGCTTTTGTCCAAAACTATACGGCTGGTGAAATTGTTTCTGGTGCTTCCACAATCACCCAACAAGTTGCTCGGATGTTATTGTTGGACGATACTGAAAGATACACGAAGACGTATGAGCGAAAAGCACGTGAAATCGTGCTTGCTGCAGAAATTACGAGAAAATACTCCAAAGAGAAAATTTTGGAGATATTTTTGAACGAAAATAATTATGGAAATCTTGCCTATGGTATTGAAGCTGCTGCTGAAACTTATTTCAATACAAGTGCTGAGAGTCTGACTTTAGCACAGGCTTCATTTTTGGCCGGCCTTCCACAAGCACCTGCAATTTATGATGTTTATACAAACCGAGAAGCTACGTTAAACCGACATAAACAAGTCCTTGTTTTATTGTATACATTATCGCAGGAAAAAAATTGTATTTATGTGAGTACAAATTTATCTGATGTTTGTGTAAATGAAATTGCAAACGCTGCCCAGGAAATGGAAAAATTTAATTTTCAACAACGTGATTACAGCATGCGGTATCCACACTGGGTAAACTACATTCGAACTCAACTTGAAAGCCAATTTGATCCACAGACGATTTATCGTTCAGGATTTACAGTTTACACTACTTTGGACCCTTCCATTCAAGAATCTGCGGAACAAATAGTGAAAAATCAAATTTCGCAGCTTCAAGATTACAATGCATCCAGCGGCGCTGTCATTGTGATGCGACCTACATCCGGAGAAATCCTTGCAATGGTTGGCTCTTCTGATTTTTATAACGAAGTCATTTCCGGACAAGTTAACATGGCATTATCACCACGGCAACCCGGATCTTCCATTAAACCGCTGGTTTATCTGGCGGCATTTGAAAAAGGGTGGAATCCTGCCACTTTAATTTGGGATATTCCAACCGAGTTTTCACCTTCGGGTGATCCCAATGACCCGAGTGAAAAATACAGACCAGTGAATTATGATGGACGTTTTCATGGACCAGTGACCGTGCGATATGCTTTGGCAAATTCGTACAATATACCAGCAGTGAAAGCACTTCAATATGTAGGGATCTATGACAATCCAAACACATCTGAACCGGATGGATTTATTAATTTCACAAAACGACTTGGAATTTCGACTTTAACACGTGAAGATTATGGTCTCTCTGTTGCATTGGGTGGAGGAGATGTCACTTTACTGGAAATGACCAACGCATTTGCGACATTAGCGAATAATGGTCACCAAATTCCGCCTGTTGCTATTACAAAGATCGTAGATTATTTGGGAAATGTGGTCTACGAATATCAAAAACCGGAGGGAACTCAGGTTGTCAGAGCAGAATATGCTTACTTAATAAGTTCAATTCTTTCCGATAAACAAGCTCGCTCTGCAATGTTTGGTCAAAATTCAATTCTCAACCTTCCATTTCAGGTAGCTGCAAAAACTGGCACCACAAACGATTTTCGAGACAATTGGACAATTGGATACACACCGGATGTTTCTATTGGTGTGTGGGTAGGAAATGCAGATTACACGCCAATGGTAAATACTACTGGATTAACCGGAGCTGCCCCAATTTGGGCTGAGCTTATGCAAATTGCAGAAGCCCAAATAACAGGAAATAACCCAACCTCATTTTCTAGGCCAGGTGGGATTGTAGATCGGGTGATTTGTTCCACATCTGGTACCGAGCCGTCTGAGTGGTGTACGGATCAACGAAACGAAATGTTTACAAATGACCGGTTACCAAAACCTAAAGAGGATGATTTTTGGAAAAAAGCGAATATTGATACCTGGACTGGTTTGAGAGCATCTGCTGCTTGTAGCGAATTTACAAAAGACGAGTTCGTCATTAATATTTCTGATCCTGAAGCACTTCGCTGGATTAAGGATGATTCTCAAGGAAGGGATTGGGCAGCAAGCATCGGATTCGAATCTCCGATTCAATTTATTCCTGACCGCGAATGTAGAATTGATGATCCTCATCCAAAAATAATTTTTTCAACAATGTCTGATAATCAAGTAATAACAACAAATCCTGTAGATATTTATGCAGTGATTAAAGTGGAAGAAAATTTTGATCGATTTGTGCTGGATTATGGAATGGGAAATGATCCTAGAGAATGGACAACACTCAAAGAATCTGATCGGATGATTTTAGAAGTCGAATTGATTTACAGTTGGGATCTCTTTGAAAAGGAAATTGAACAAGGTGATATTACACTTCGAATAAAAATGTATTCCAAGGATGATGGCAAATATGCCGAAAAGAGGATTCATATCCGTCTTAATGCTTCTACACCTACCCCTACCTCGACACCAACATTTACATTGACACCGACATTTACAGTCACTCCAACCTTTACCTTAACTCCTCTTCCAACAGCAACTTCAACTTCAACACCGACTCTTCCTCCCACATCAACGTTTACACCATCTCCAACACCAACTCTGACTGCTACCCCCTCACCGACCACACCTGTACCAGCAACTGATCTGTCTGCGACCTTAACAAGCACTGTGATATCACCTTCAGAAACAGCGACCCTTACGCCGACTGTATCGGAGACCCCTACGATTACAGTGACTCCTTAGTCAATCAAAATAGTACTGGTTGGCCAAACTCCTGCCAAATTGCAGGATCGGAATCGATGAGTTTTTCCCAGGTTTGAAGATCCAAACCTGGGATTTCGTTAATGTTACGCAAGTGTCGGTATTTGACTAAATGGAATTCTGCAAGTTGATCGGCCAAAATTGGATCTCGCTTAATTTTGTAGCTTAACAACTCAGCTCGACTTCCAGGATAAACAATGACAATTTCAGGTTTTTTTTCCAGTAAGTCAAGTGAAATAAATCTGCTTAAAATACAAGATCCCGTAACAAAAAAATGATAGTTCCTCTTTTTATCAGTCGTCTCCCAAATCACATTTGGGTTTTGTATTACATTTACACCAATTCTGTTACCTATGTTGATTAACATGTTTTTCATTATTCGAATATCAGCCTGGCGAATATTACTGGTTTCTTGTTTTCGTAATTGCCAGGTTTCTTCCATACCAGGTACAGGATCACAATAGGATTCCAATAATTTTATGACGAGGTCGTGATTTGCAGGTAATAAACCCGGTTGTTTTTTATCAATAATTGTTTCAATTTCGAGAACAGAAACAATAGGATCAATTTGAAGATATTGAATTAACGAAATTTCTATCTGATCTGCTAATGGGCGGTAATTATTAGGCGGATTTGCCAGCCAGAATTCACCATATTCAAAAGTATCCTTATCAATTTTTTTGAATTGCGAACTATTTTTTAATATTTTTTCAAAGTTTTGCTGGATTTGAGGAAATAGAGAAATATCGACTTTTTGATTTTTCTCGACCAATTTATTGTTATTTGCAATGTCCAAAATATTAATTGTCAACAATTCTTGATAGTCTGCAGGCTCGCCTTTTCTTTCCAGGTATTCGTGTATGAAATTGGTTTGGTTTTGATTTTTTGATGTTTGACCAGGATCATAAGAAAAATACAATTGTGCGGATTTCTCCTCAGGGTTAAATGAATATTCCTCCAATTTATAGCCTGAAGCTGCAGGTGCAGAGACAAATGAGACCATAAAATTAGGGCTTATTTCTGGTGCAGTTGCTATCCAGGGTATCTGCATTGTTGAGGTGAATTCAAATAATTTTTGCAAAGCATTTGTATGCCACATCCAATCATATCTTTTTCTTTCAAGCGATCCCTTAAGTTTTTGAACAGCAGTATGTCCCCAAATCCAGCCTGCCCATACTGCACTAAAAGCCCACAATGCCTGATTTGGTCTGGGTAAAATGGTGGTTACAGCTTGAAAGTCCGGGAAGTTCTGAAAATCTTCTCTACGTCTAATTCGGTTAGGGTAAAGGCAAATACCACCAGTTTCTGGAGGTAATTCAGGAAAGATTGTAAAAGGAATCGGGAACTCAAAAAATGATAAAAATTTAGATCCTTGTTCCAAAACCTTCCACAAATTAAATTCCCAGAATTGATTCGGAATTGAAATGGCTTTTGGTCTACTTCTGCCTGGAGGGTTACCCCATAGCATTGTTCCAAAATCACAAGCCAGAATAAGCAAAGCCTCGATAATATTTTTTCTTTCCGGGGTGGTTACAAATGCATCATTTCTATTAAGAAGTTTTGATAAAACAGCTAACGATCTGGGCAAATAAGCTTGGATCACCTCTTGGACTACAGGTGGAGGAGTACTTACTCCTGGCATTACTCGTTGGATTGCCCGACTTCGGTATAAATTTATGTTGCCAATGGATGATTGAATTGAAAGATCTTGTTCGGACATTGGAGATTCAGATTTAAGTTTGCATGAGTTGCATTGGAGTTCTTTATGATATGGGGTTTCTTCTCCTTTTTTCCATAGATAATCTGCATTATCGTTGAGAGAGTGACAGTTTGGACATTCAGTTTGATAAATCTTTTTTATTTGCATTTCTAATCGTTCATTTCCAACTTTAAAAGAACCAAACTCGGAAAGTGCAGCCTGGAATTGATTTTTTGAAGGAGAACTGCAAATGACTTCATATAGCTTTGCAAGGATTGGATTATTGGAAGCAACCATCACTCGATAGCCAACATTTGCTAGTTCTATAGCTGAAAGGGGATTACTTCCGATTGGGTCCAACAGCCAACTATCATGGATGCCTTTATATTTCAACATATTTATCAGTACGTTTTGCTGATAAGGTGGAAGATACCTTTCCAAAGGCAAATGCATCACATTTTCTATAGAAGGGAAGTAAGGGGGTGCTCCGAATGTCATTGTATAAAAGTATACGGAATTTGTAATAATTATGAAAGCTTTTCGAATTCCAAAAATCAATACCTCTTAAATTTGCCCAAATTCTACCAAAAAGTTACAATGATTTGCTGAAATGATCTTCTCAATTATTTCCGAAAATAATTTTCATAAAGAAAGGAATACGATGGAAATTTTGGATAAAAAAATTGGAATTAACGAGGAAAAAACGAATCAGGAAAAACACGAATTTTGGAGATATTGTGTCACTGTGATTCTTGTCGTTTTATTTATGGTCGTAACTCAAATAATAATATTTGGGATTGCATATTTGTTTGAGGGGAATCTAGATATTCTATCTTACCAACCTTTAACGTTATTATGGGTGAGTATGCTCCCATTTGGAGCAGCGTTAATAATCCTTTTACTTTGTGTTCGGTTTTTACATCATATTTCCTTAAAAGAATTCTTCACACGTAAGGAAAATTTTCAATGGAAGTATTTTTTTGTCTCTTCATTTTTGTGGGTTTCATTAGCAATATTGTCTGATTTGATTTTGAGCATTTTACAGCCTGGAAATTATGTGTTTTCATTTGACTTTAAAACTTTTCTTCCATTTTTGATATCATCAATAATCTTAATCCCAATTCAAATTACCGCCGAGGAATCGTTTTTTAGAGGTTATTTACAAGTCGGTTTTTCTAAGCTTACTCATAAATGGTGGTTAGGGATCACGATTCAGGCTGTACTTTTTGGTTTGCTTCATGGGGCAAATACTGAAGTTTCTATTTATGGCATTCTTACAACAATGCCTTTTTATATAGGGATAGGCTTATTATTAGGGTTGGTGACAAAAAAATACTTTGGGTTAGAAACTGCCTTAGGTTTACATTTAGCCAATAATTTATATGCATCCTTAATTGTTACATTTAGTGGTTCATCCATTCCATCTCCAGCTCTTTTTATTATAAAAAATTATCAGCCTGTTTTAAGTTTATTATTGTTTTTTATTACTGCGGTCATCTACTATTTTTCTTTACAATGGTTTCATTCAAAAACCAGCGGAAATTAACACCAATAAATACAGAGATTGATCAAAATTTCGATGGGGTATAATTATATTGAAGTCCTTTTTAATCCAATCTTATTGGATGAAAACCATTAAAACAAATCAAAATAACCTTAAAATGAGGACCACATGCCGCTTTTTTGGTATGCATTAAACAGCCATCCAAATAAAGAAGATTTTTTAAGTCGCCAGGTAGAATCCAATGGTTTCGAAGTATTTTTCCCGCGAATACGGGTCAATCCTGTTAATCCACGCGCGCGAAAGATTAGAGCCTATTTTCCTGGTTATTTATTTGTTCATGCAGATATCGAAGAAGTAGGAATATCAGTATTTAATTGGATGCCATATTCAAAGAGAATCATTAGTTTCGGTGGTGAGCCTTCAATTGTTCCGGATGCGCTTATCCAAGCAATTATGAAGAAAATTGACAAAATTAATCATGCTGGTGGCGAAATCTTTGATGATCTTAATCATGGAGATGATGTCTCAATTACATATGGTCCATTTGAAGGTTATAAAGCAATTTTTGACAGCCGAATCGATGGTGCTGAAAGAGTGAGAGTATTACTAAAAATGCTCAGTGATCATTACGTTCCAGTAGAATTAGATGTCGGGTATCTTGAAAAAACAAAAAAGAAATAAGAAACCATTGGCAGGATAAAATGGACCAAGTTAACATCAGAAAACGGTTAATAAATGGATTATTACTGGGATTTTTGGTGTTTGTCTTTATTTTAATAATAAATAGTTTTGTTTTAGCCTTTGAGTGGTTAAAAACCCCCTTTTTGGGAAGATTTTTAGAACCTTCCATGTTGGTAAATTCAGCACCAATTTATAATCAACATGAAAATGACGCTTATCCTGAAATTGAATATCGAAAATGGTTTCAATTAATTGAAATTAACCATCAAAGGGTGGATGTTGGCAAATCTTTTAATGAACTGTTATCCAGTGACCCTCTCTCCAAACCTGTAGCAATCCGATTTCGTGACCAAGAAGGCACAAATTTTGATTACTCTGTTATGTTATATCGTTTACCATTTGTAAATCAGATTCTCTATTTCTATCTTCCATTTATAATCGGTTGGACTTATTTTATTAGTTCTTTAATTTTATTAAAAGATCAATTACTCAATGGGCAAAAATCTGGTTATTTAATATTCTTCGGCGCAACAGCAATTGTTTTATGTTCATTTTTCGATTTAATTACATCTCATCAGATTTATCCAATTTGGATTGCAGCTTTTGTTTTTTCATCGGCGGGATTATTCCATATTGCAATTCAAGAGGTATTTAAATCTCGATATTTCAATTCCGTTATTGGTTTTGGTTATTTTTTGGCCTTCGTAACAGCTTTTTTTACGTGGATAAAACCATATGGAATTGATTCGCCAATTCAATTTTTATCTTATATTTATTGGGCGCTTTTATTTTTTGAGTGTGTTTTTTTCACAAGCTTTTTTGTTATGATTTTTGCCATCTTAAAAAATGGTCTCCCAAATGAAAGGAAGAGATTTCTCATTCTGTTTGGCATTTCGATCCTTTCCTTTGGTCCAATATTGGTTTGGATTTTTCTCTATCTATTCGGATTGACGTT